>DAIOTI010000221.1:0-3488 GCA_036752105.1 Ilumatobacteraceae bacterium
GCCGAAAAAGCGCGACTCAAAGCGCGGGCCGAGGCCGAGAAGGCTCGAATGAAAGAAAAGGCTGAGCGCGACAAGCAACGTGCCGCTGAAGCGGCTGAGCGTGCCGCTGCAAAGGCAGCTGCCGAGGCAGAGAAGATTCGACTGCGAGAGGAGGCCGCCGCTGCCAAGGCGGCTGCCAAGGCCGCTGCGGAGGCTGAAAAGGCTCGTCTGAAGGCTGAAGCTGAGGCAAAGAAGAAAGCCGAAGCGAAGAAGTTCATCATCGTGAAGGGACCATCTGAGGACGGGATCACCTCGACGAAGGAATTCGACCTGAAGTTTCTTTTCGCTCAGCGTGATGCGCTTCGCATCGAGCGTGCAAAGTTGCTCGGCCAGGCAGATCGGCTCGAAGACGAAGCAAACGCTCTGATCGCCGATGCCGAGATGGGCGATGTGCAATTCGATGACGAAGGTGGCGAAGGCGACACGATGGTGGTCGAGCGCGAACGTGACCAGGTGTTGTCTGCACAAGCTCGTCAGACGGTGTCGGAGATCGATGCTGCTATCGAGCGAATGTCTCGCGGTGAATATGGGTACTCAGTCGTTTCCGGTTTCCCGATTCCGAAAGAGCGTCTGAAGGCCCTGCCGTGGGCGACGGAGTTGGTCACCGAGCGTGCAGGTGGACTTGGCCGCCGATAGACGTCGGTGGTCGACCCTCTGGCTTTCCGCACTCGTGGTGCTGGCTGATCAGGTCACCAAGCACTGGGCCGTCAATCAGCTCGTTGACGGCAAGACGATCGACCTCTTGTGGACCCTTAGGTTCAAACTGGGTTTCAACAGCGGAATGGCATTCTCGCAAGCTGATGGTCTCGGGCCGGTCATCGGTGTCATCGCGCTCATTGCAATCGTTGTTCTTGCCTATGTCGCGAGACAGGCAGACACGCGGTCCGGTTCGTATGCGGCAGCTGCAATTCTCGGTGGAGCTGCGGGCAATGTGGTCGACAGGCTGTTTCGGGGTGACGGATGGCTGCATGGTTCCGTCGTGGACTTCATCGATCTTCAATGGTGGCCAGTCTTCAACATCGCAGACATGGGCATCACAATCGGAGGCGCGATCCTCGTGATCGGTGCATGGCGGGCACCTCGCGAATCATCCTCGAGCGGAGTCGCGGCGTGATCATCGAGGAAGCCATTCCAGGAGCATTGGACGGTGAGCGACTTGATCGCATCGTCGCACTGATGCTCGACGTGTCTCGGTCTGACGCTGCGAGTGTTATCGAGTCTGGTGGGGTGACCGTCGATGCGGCTCCGACGCAGATCGGAAAACAGCGGCTGGCTAAAGGTCAGATGGTGCGCGTCGATGATTCCTTCCTGCCCTCGCCACTTCTGCCACTGCCTGACGACTCGCTCGAAATTGATGTTGTTCATGCAGATGACGATGTCATCGTCGTCAACAAGTCGGCTGGCATGGTGGTGCATCCGGCAGCAGGACATCAGGGTGGAACATTGGTGAATGCACTCCTTGCGAGATTCCCTGAGATCAGCGACGTCGGTGAACCAATTCGTCCCGGAGTCGTGCACCGTCTCGATGCAGGCACGAGCGGTCTCCTCATGGTGGCGCGATCGAGGCTTGCGTACGAGCATCTTGTTGCCCAATTGGCAGAGCGCAGCGTCGAGCGCGAGTACGTGGCGCTCGCGTGGGGCCACTTCGATTCAGTCACCAGCACCATCGACGCACCTCTTGGCCGAGATCATCGTGACCCGATGCGCATGGCGGTGGTGCACGACGGCAAGATGGCGCGAACACACATCGAGGTACTACAGGGCTTCGTAGAGCCCGCTGCTGTATCGCTCGTCAAGTGCAATCTCGAGACTGGCCGCACTCATCAGATCAGAGTTCACCTGGCTGCCGTATCGCACCCGGTCGTCGGAGACGCAACATACGGCGGAGCTCGCTCGTCACTCCCGGCGCCACGTCCGATGCTTCATGCTCGTCGTCTCGGCTTTGTTCACCCATCGACTGGAGTGTCCATGGCGTTCGAGACGCCGATTCCGAAAGACATGGCTGGCGTCATCGCACGTTGCTCATAGAGACCGGTGACGCATAGTCACTGATGGCTCGATGTCAATGAAGATGGTCGTGATCGTACGTTGGCCAAGCGGACTTGCCACGGGCGATGTCAGCGATCGCTGCAAGCGTGTATGCACCTAAGTGTTCGCGCATATGCCGTCCGGCCAAGTCCCAGATGGCCAACAGCACACATTGTCCGTCGTGGTCACAGGCTCCGTCTTGATGAGGCTGCCCGAAGTCGCCGAGCGTGATCGGTCCGTCGACAGCGGAGATGATCTCTGAGAGTCTGATCTCGTCGGGGGTTTTGGCGAGCACGTATCCGCCGCCGACGCCGCGTTTTGACTTCACCAGGCCGGCGCCCTTCAATGCGAGGAGAATCTGTTCGAGGTATGGCTGGGGAAGCGCGGTCCGCTCAGCGATGTCGCGGACCGAGGTCGGGCCAGCCTCGTCTTGATGGAGTGCGAGGGAAAGTAGTGCCCTGCACGCATAGTCGCCGCGGGTGGAAACTCGCACGGGTTTATCGTAGGTGTTCTCCTATGTCGAACCCGTCTCTGGTCCTGCCCGCGTACGGCGACGGCTGTCTCTCGTCTCTGATTCCTGCGCTGCTGGGTAGGACGCAACGAGGTGGCTCTGGGGATTCGTCCTGGATGCCCACCACTGTCGTGCCGGAGCGACCCACCGTGCTGCTCGTACTTGATGGTCTCGGCTGGAACCAACTTGAAGCAAGACAGCATCTTGCGCCCACATTGGCTGCCATGTCGGCATCTCGACTCACCTCGACTGCTCCGAGCACCACAGCGACTGCGTTGACGTCGATTTCGACAGGCTTGACGCCAGGTGAACATGGCATCGTCGGCTACCGCATGCACATGGGTGACTCGGTGATGAACACTTTGCGGTGGGGCAATGAATCGGGTGATTGTCGTCGGCGCTATCCACCGCACATGGTTCAACCGTGCCCTCCTTTCATGGGCGAACGGGTGCCTGTCGTCAGTCGTGCCGAGTTCGAGTCCACCGGTTTCACAGAGGCGCATCTTCGAGGTGTGCGTCATGAGGGTTGGCGGGCGGCTTCGAGTATTCCTGTGGTTGTCGGAGAACTCCTTCGACAAGGAGAGTCTTTCGTCTACGCGTATTACGACGGTGTCGACAAGATCGCGCACGAGCGTGGCTTCGGTCTGCACTACGACGCAGAGCTTCAAGCGACAGATGATCTGGTGTCACGTCTCATCTCGGCGATGCCGACTGGTTCGCAGTTGTTGGTGACAGCAGATCATGGTCAGGTACATGTCGGAGACGACACGATTCTGCTCGACTCCACGGTGTTGGCAATGGTGGCGGCACAGTCTGGTGAGGGTCGTTTTCGCTGGCTGCACGCGCAACGCGGCCAACAAGGTGCGCTCCTTGAGTTTTGTCGCGAGCTGTACGACGATGTGGCTTGCGT
>DAIOTI010000222.1:0-3457 GCA_036752105.1 Ilumatobacteraceae bacterium
TGCGCGAGTTCAGACTCTCGGTAGCGAGGTGGTCGACACGTTCTATGTGCGCGACACCAACGGTGAGAAAGTCGACGTTGATCGTGACGGCGAGTCGATTCGTACCGCCGTGCTGAATGCACTAATCGCGTAGCGAAGTAACATCGTCGTCGTGTCAATGCCAGAAGAGAGCGATTTCAGCCACAATCTGGTGCGCTGGAGCGAGACATTGGCAGCCATTGCCCGCACCGGCATGGCCTTCACGCAGAGCTTGTACGAAAAAGAGCGCTACGAAGAAGTGCTGAAGGTAGCCGGCGACATCAAGGCGTCGATGGAAGATGCCATCGAGACGCAGCGTGAGCAAGATCACTTTGTACAAGAGTGGATGGAGTCCATCGGCGAAGGTGTGCCTGGCTATGTCACGCCGAAAGTCGCAGTCGGAGCCATCGTCGGCAACGATGATGGCGACATTTTGTTGATTCGACGTCGCGAGAGTGGCGTGTGGCTGTATCCCACCGGTTGGGCTGATGTCGGCTATTCGCCGGCTGAAGTGGCGATGAAAGAAGTGGAAGAAGAAGCCGGCATCATCGCTGAACCGGTGCAGTTACTCGGCGTCGTCGACGGCATGCGAATGGGTTTCTCGCGTTTCGGTATGTACATGTTGGTGTTTCACCTACATGCAGTGGGCGGCGAGTTAGCCGGACACCCGCTTGAGACAAGCGGTGTCGGATGGTTCAAGCGTGATGCATTGCCAGATCCGACTGCCGGAGTGCAGTGGTGGGGCGACATGGCTTTCAACGCCATCGCTGGGCATCGTGGAGCTGCGACGTTCGATGCACCGCGCCCCGACATCTGGCGCGGGTGAGTTCTCGGTCGCGCGATGAGCGCGTGACGAAGTACTGAGGTTGTGGTCAGCGACCGTCTTGGTCGCGCAAGAACTGTTCGACTTCGTCGACTAGCGAACTGCCGTCGTCTTCGTCCTCGTCGAAGTCGAGAGTCATTTGGCGGTCGTCTTCTTCGAAGACATTGTCACCCATGGTGTCGAGCCGTTCGACGTATTCGGCGAGGTCTTCGTCTTCGCTCACGAGTTCGTCGACTCGAGCTTCGTAGGTGTCGATGGCTTCGCTCAGTGCAGCGACAGGAGCGGGCGTACCGATGATCTCGCACGCACGCTCAATGAGTGCAGCGGCAGCCTTGGGAGAGGGAATTTGCGAGGCATACGCCGGCACGGCAGCCCACAAAGACGCAGCAGGCACGTCGGCGTGATGGCAGGCATCTTGAAGAACGCCGATGATTCCGGTGGGGCCTTCGTACTGGCTCTTCTGTAGATCGAAACGCTCGATGACGGCCGGGTCTGAGGCGGTGCCGATGAGTTGTATGGGCTTGGTGTGTGGCACGTCGGCAAGCAGGGCACCGAGCGTGATGACCATGGCCGCTTCAAAGTGTGCTGCGACACTGATGACCTGCTCGGTGAACAATCGCCACCGCAGACTTGGCTCAGGGCCGAGCACGAAGATGACGTCGCTGCCCGGAGTGGTGGCATGCCACATAGAAACTGTCGGCCACACAATTTCGCGTGTGATGCCGTTGTTCAACTTGACGACCGGTCGGATAGTGGCGAAGTCTGTGAACACCTCGGGGACGATGTCGGCGAGTGGCTGTGCGTTCCACGACGTGATGAGCGTGCGCACTGCGGTCGATGCTGCGTCGGCTGCGTCGTTCCATCCGGTGAATGCGGCGACGACGGTAGGGCGTCGCAACTGGGGCTGAGATTGCCACCGGACATGGTCGGGTGATGCCATTGACTTCAGAATCTACCGGTGTTTCAGAGACCTCGTGACGGCCACGAGGGCGGTTCTATAGTGAATTCATGACCGTTCACATAACAATTGCATCGACTGTCGATGACGAATTGGTGACGGCTTTCGAACGGCTCATTCCGCAGTTGTCCTCGTCGAATCCGCCTCCGACTGCTGCCGAGTTGACGTCATTGGTCGAGTCTGATGCCAGTTCGCTATTCATCGCGCGTGTCGACGGCCAGATCGTGGGTTCGCTGACGTTGGCGATGTTCCGTATTCCAACAGGCATTCGAGCATGGATCGAAGACGTCGTCGTGGACTCCAGTGCTCGTGGTCATGGAGTGGGCGAGGCACTCAATATGGCGGCGCTCGAACACGCAAAGAAGCACGGTGCCATCACCGTTGATCTCACATCTCGTCCGTCACGTGAAGCAGCAAATCGCCTGTACCAGCGCATCGGTTTCAAGGCGCGTGAGACGAACGTGTACCGCTACGAACTCTGATCGCCGACGAGGTCTAGGAAAATGACTTCCCGCGACTACTTGTCGGTGAACATGGCGAATTGGAATTCCCGCGTTCCGCACCACGTCCAGAACTACGGCATCGAGAAGTTTCTGAACGACCCGGCACATCTCTCTGACACCGTCATGTTCGATGTTCCGCGGCTGGGAGACATCTCGGGGAAAGTGGTGGTGCACCTGCAATGCCACATCGGCACCGACACGCTGTCGCTGCACAGGCTCGGAGCAAAGGTGACCGGGCTCGACTTTTCTGCGCCGGCACTCGAAGTGGCACGCACCTTGGCACGCGACATCGGTGCAGGAGCAACTTTCGTCGAAGCAGACACATACTCCGCACCAGAGGTGTTGTCACGCGAGTCTTTCGACCTCGTGTACACCGGCATCGGTGCTCTGTGCTGGTTGCCGAGCGTTGCACGGTGGGCAGAGGTTGTTGCAGCGTTGTTGAAGCCCGGCGGTGAATTGTTCATTCGAGAGGGTCATCCGATGTTGTGGTCATTGTGCGACCCTCGGCCAGACGGTCTTGTCACCGTCGACTACCCGTATTTCGAGACCGACGGTGAAGAGTTCAGCGAAGAGCACAGCTACGTCGATCATGAAAGTGCACTCGACAGCCCCACCTTCATCTCGTTCAACCACGGACTCGCAGAGATCTTCAATGCTCTGTGGAGCGCAGGGCTTGACGTGACGTATTTCGAAGAGCACGACTCGGTGCCGTGGAATGCGCTCGGCGATGCGATGGTCGAAGGGGAACTGGGAGAGTGGCGTCTTCGGAGTCGACCCGAGCGCCTTGCCGCCACGTACACCCTTTGCGCCACGAAGAAGTCGTAGAACCCCGGGCGGTTCACGACCCCACGTTGCCTCGTGCAACGGAGGCTGTGGATATGTCACGGGGGCGATTACAGGCTTGGTACTGTGACGGAGGACACATGTCCCATCCCCATGCTTTGAAAGGCAGTCTCAATGAATGAAGTGACCCTCACGGGCAATGACTACACCTTGGTGTACAACGCCCTCTCTTTCGGAACGGCGGTGATGCTCGGAGCGTTCGTGTACTTCCTCACGCAAGTGGGTGCAGTGGCGAAGGCTTATCGTTCGGGCGTCGCGGTCTCGGCAGTTGTCGTCGGTATCGCCGGCTACCACTACTACCGAATCTGGTCG
>DAIOTI010000223.1:0-3448 GCA_036752105.1 Ilumatobacteraceae bacterium
GACTTGGGTGAAGCCGATGCAGCTCACGAATTGAGAGTCGGCGACCTCGATGGTTTCTACAAAGAGGCTCGACGCAAGTTCGAGGACGACGACATCTTCAAAGAGCGTGCGCGAGCACGTGTCGTTGCGCTTCAAGGAGGAGACTCAGACACACTTCGTCTGTGGAAGACCTTGGTGAGCGAGAGCACCAAGTACTTCAACCATGTCTACGGACTGCTCGATGTGCTGTTGACCGATGACGACCTTGCTGGTGAGAGCAAGTACAACGACCTGCTGCCCCAAGTCGTCGACCGTCTGTCGAAGCTCGGCTTGTTGGTGGAGAGTGACGGGGCAGAAGTGGTATTTCCAGCCGGATTCACCAATCGCGAGGGTGATCCGTTACCGCTCATCATTCGAAAAGGGGATGGTGGATACAACTACGCCACGACCGACTTGGCGTGTGTCATTGATCGAGTCGAGAACGTCGGTGCAGACGTGTCTCTCTACGTCGTGGGGGCGCCACAAGCGCAGCACTTGCAGATGATCGAGTCAGTTTCTCGAACAGCCGGATGGCTTGCCGATGACTCTGGCATGGTGCACGTGGCCTTTGGCAGCGTGCTCGGTGCCGATCGCAAGATGTTGAAAAGCCGTTCCGGCGATGCAGTGAAATTGGCGTCGCTGTTGGAGGAGGCTGTGGATCGGGCAAACAAGGCAATCACCGAGAAGAACCCCGACATGGCCGATGCTCAGCGGGAACAAGTTGCAAGGATGATCGGCATCGGTGCAGTGAAGTACTCAGACCTCAGTAGCGATCGCGTGAAGGATTACGTGTTCGATTGGGATCGCATGCTGTCCTTTGAAGGCAACACTGCTCCGTATCTTCAATACGCGCACGCGCGCATTTGCAGCATCTTCCGCCGGGCCGGAGTCGAACGGGAAAGTGTGCGCGACGTCGTACCAGCTCTTGGCGCACCACAAGAACGCGCTCTCTCGCTTCGCTTGTTGCAGTTCGATGCAGCTATGTGGGACGCAATCGACAAGTACAGCCCCCATCGCCTGTGCACGTATCTGTACGATCTTGCGTCGGACTTCACCTCGTTCTACGAGCACTGTCCGGTGCTTCGTGCAGAGTCGGACAGTGTGCGCGATTCGCGTTTGTTCTTGTGTGACTCGACGGCCCGTGTCATGAACGCCGGGCTCGCAGTTCTGGGTATCCGTTCCCCGGAGATGATGTGATGAGCGTCGTGCCCCAGCGACTTCTTCCTGACACTTCGTCTGTCGGAGGAAACGGAATGCTGTCCGTCGGGGGCTGTGACGTCGAGCGGCTCGCGACCGAACACGGCACTCCATTGTTCGTCTATGACGAGGTACATCTTCGTAACCGCGCGCGTGAAGCCGTCGAGGCCTTCGGTGCCGACCGGGTCATCTATGCGACCAAGGCGTTCCTCTGTGGCGCGATGGCACGACTTGCTCACGACGAGGGTCTGATGCTCGACGTCGCCACCGGCGGCGAATTGTATGCAGTGCGTCACGCCGGCGTGCCGGGTGAACGCTGTGTGATGCACGGGAACAACAAGAGTCTTGACGAGTTGCGGTTTGCAATCGAGGAGGGCGTGCGCCACATCGTCGTCGACAGCTTTGACGAGATCGACAAGCTCGAGCATCTCCATGACGAGGGTCAACCCACGCCGCGCGTACAGGTGAGAATCACCCCGGGCGTGCACGTACATACTCACGAGTTCGTGCAGACCGGACAAGACGATTCCAAGTTCGGATTCAACTTACGGAACGGCGATGCACAGCGCGCCATCGAGCGGTTGTCGAGTACGCGGGCAGCGGATCTTGTCGGCATCCATTGCCACATCGGTTCGAATGTCTTCGCAGCGGAGAATTTCGCGAAGGCGAGCGAGGTCATGGTCGACCTCTTCAATTCGTTGAACTTGCCAGAGCTCACCCTGGGTGGCGGCTTGGGCGTCGCCTACACGTCAGACGAGACCGCACCCACCATCACGCAGTGGGCGAATGTTCTGAAAGGTGCGACATCGAGTTTGCGCACAGGCTCGCAGGTGTTCGTGGAGCCTGGGCGCAGCATCGTGGCGTCGGCGGCAATCACGTTGTATCAAGTCGGTACGGTGAAGCACATCGACGGCATTCGCACGTACATCGCAGTCGACGGTGGAATGAGTGACAATCCTCGGCCGGTGCTCTATGGCAGTGGTTATGAGATATTCGACCCCAAGCGCACGCATTCAGATCGCACCGAGGTGGCGCGCATCGTCGGCAAGCACTGCGAGAGTGGCGACATACTCATCAACGAGGCTGCGGTACCACCTCATGTCGCGGTGGGTGACTTGTTGGCGACCCCGGTGACAGGTGCGTACGGCTACTCGATGGGCACGAACTACAACAAGGTTCCTCGGCCGGCAATCGTCTTTGTACGTGATGGAAAGTCACGCGTCGTGGTCCGTCGCGAAACCTACGCCGATCTGGTGCGACTGGACTCGTAGCGCCCGATCTGGCAGTCGCAATTAGGAGTGCAGGCGTACCGGAAGAGTCTTGATGCCGTGCACGAAGTGTGAACGCAAGCGCGACACATTTCCCGTCAATTCGATGCCTTTGACTTGACGTGCAAGTTCCTCGAACACGATGCGCATTTCGAGACGCGCGAGGTTCGATCCGAGGCAGAAGTGCGGGCCTCCACCACCAAAGGTGAGGTGCGGATTCGGATTGCGTCGGATGTCGAACGTGTACGGGTCTTTGAACACCGCTTCGTCGCGATTGCCCGACGGGTAGAACATGACGACCGCATCACCTTCTTTGATCTGGACCCCGTGTAGTTCCACGTCGCATGTGGCTGTGCGTCGAAAATTGTTCACTGGGGTGGCCCAACGCAAGATTTCCTCGACGGCGCCGGGGACCAGTTCTGGCTCGGCACGAAGCTCCTCGAAGGATGAAGGGTTCTCGATGAGAGCGAGCACTCCGTGGCTGATGCCGTTTCGCGTCGTCTCATTTCCGGCGACACTCAACAGCAACACGAAGAGCTCGAACTCGTGACTTCCTAGGTGGTCGTCGGCAGTCTCGTCGATGAGAGTGGTGATGATGTCCGAGCGTGGATTCTTACGGCGATCTTCAGCAAGAGATTGTGCGTACATGTAGAGCTCGGCAGCAGCGTTCGCGGCATCGTCGGCTCCGCCCGAGTAGTCGGGGTCGGTCGAACCGATCATGCGATTCGACCACTCGAACACCTTGTGACGCTCTTCCACTGGAATTCCGAGCAACTCGGCGATGGCGACGAGTGGTAACTCGGCTGACACCTTTTCGACGAATTCAACGTCCTTCTGTTCGACGGCTTCCGCGACCAACTGGACTGCCACTTCGCGGAAGTGATCCTCTAGTGCCCGCATTGCTTTCGGTGTGAAACCGCGATTCACGAGCGTGCGAAGCCGCGTGTGATCGGGCGGATCAGTGT
>DAIOTI010000224.1:0-3431 GCA_036752105.1 Ilumatobacteraceae bacterium
AGCACACACTGCGCGCCACACCGACGCATTGACCGAAGCGGTGATGAAAGCCGCGATGGAAGGTGCAAAGACGACCAAGACCGCGCGAGGCTCAGTGAAGCGGGTCACGCCGGCTGCAGTGATGTCTGCGATGGGGGAGATACTCGAAGAACATCTCGTGTCGTCGATGCGCGCCAAGATCGAATCGATCCTGTCCGAATGTGATGGTGATCGTGAGGCGATTTTCGAAGGTGTTCGCAACACGTACCGTGAGTGGAAGATGCAGCGAGCAGACGATGTCGCAGCTGATATTGCATGTGCATCGTTCGTGCGTGGAAGTGTCGAATCGCTCGAACCAGGTACGAAAGTGTGTTGGATGGTCGACCCGAACGGGCCGGCATGTCCGGACGCTGAAGACAATTCATTGGCAGGACCAACGTTGTGTGGCGAGCCTTTCCCGACGGGACACACAATGCCGCCGGCGCATGTCGGGTGCCGTTGCATCATTAGTCCTGCGCACTAGTAGCGTCAGCGTGAGTGCGCAACCCCTCTGATCTCCCCCCGAGCGGACCTGGCGGACAACCGCCATTCCGTATTCCGCAACTGAAGTTCGGACGTCCGAGCAAAGGTCGGATCCTCGTCTCCATCATCGTCGGGCTGTTGCTGGTGCTGGCTTTTAGTGCGCGCAGTCTTTCCACGTTCTTCGTGAACATCCTCTGGTTCCGTGGGCTCGGGCAGAGTGATGTCTACTTCGGCATACTCAGTGCGAAGGTGCAGCTGGTCGCCATCTTCACGTTGGGCTTCGCGATTGTCGTGTGGGTCAACTTCTTCATCACCGACCGTCTGGCACCGCTGGTTCTGCCGCACACCCCGGAAGACCGAGCGATTCTGCGTGTGCAGCAGGCAATCGGCAAGCGTCGTGGCACTATTCGTGCAGGGGTGGCTCTCGCTCTCGGTCTGATGGCCGGCTTACCTGCTGCCACTCAATGGCAAGAATGGATCTTGTTCCGTCACCGTCAAGCATTTGCCGACGGCGACCCACAATTCAAAGCGAACGTGGGTTTCTACATCTTCCGTTTACCGTTCGCAGAGTTCGTCGTGAACTGGGCGTTCGGTGCGCTCATCTTCATCGTCGTGATCATGTTGTTCGCGCACTTCATCAATGGCGGTATTCGCCCTCAGGCACGCACGAACCGTATGACTCCTCAGTCGAAAGTGCACATCTCAGTGCTGTTGGCTGGCGCTGCATTGCTGCGTGCAGCTGGTTATTGGTTGGCTCGCTTCGACCTCACTCGCTCGCAACGCGGTGTGGTTCAAGGTGCTTTGTACACCGACGTGAATGCACAGTTGCCTGCCATCAACCTCATGATTCTCGTGTCGGTGGCGGTCGCCGTTCTCCTGCTGTGGAACGTGCGTCAACGGGGATGGCGAATTCCAGTCCTTGCTGTCGGTCTGTGGGTGGTCGTCGCCATCACGGCAGGCACTTTGTATCCGACGCTCGTGCAGCGTTTTGTGGTGCAGCCCAATGTGAGCACTCGAGAGTTGCCGTTCATCGAGCGAAACATCGACGCAACGAAGACTGCTCTTGGTCTCGAGAACATCGAACGCAAGCAGATTTCTTTCGGTGAGGTCGACATCGAAGAAGCAACAAAGAACGACCTTCCGCTACGCGATGTTCGCCAGCTCGACGCTGTGCAGATGCGCAATCGTTTCGGCCTCGACCAAGGTCTGACTTCGTTCTATGCCGTTCGTGACCTCGACGTCGACAGATACTCGATAGACGGCCGTATGCAGCAAGTGATGGTGGCATCCCGCGAGCTGAACACCGACGGCATTCCGAACAGAACCTGGGTGTCTCGGCACCTCATCTACACGCATGGTTGCGGCGTCATTGCTGCACCAGCGAGCGTGGTCACATCCGATGGTCGACCCTCTTATGTCGATTTGAAGGTGACAAAACCTCAGTTGTATTTCGGTGATCAACTCGATGGATACAGCGTGGTGAACACCGACCAGGACGAGCAAGCGTGCCCGAACACGTCTGCGGCCGAGTACACCGGCGAGCGGGGAGTACGTGTTGACAGCGTGCTGCGACGTTTGGCTCTCGCCATCAACTTTGGTGAATACAACCTGTTCGGGTCTCGCCTGATCACAGAAGACTCGCAACTGTTGTGGGTTCGTGACGTGCGTGAGCGCGTACAGAAGATCGCACCCTTCCTGCATTTCGACAGTGATCCGTACCCGGTTGTGGTGAAAGGCGAGGTCAAGTGGATCATCGATGCCTACACCACGACTGACCGCTACCCGTACGCCCAGAATGCAAACACCGGTCAGCTGACAGCCAATAGTGGGCTCGCACATTCGTTCAACTACGTCCGCAACAGCGTGAAAGCCGTGGTTGACGCGTATTCGGGTGACGTCACCATGTACGTGGTCGACACCAAAGACCCGATCATTCGTGCATGGCGCTCGGCATTCCCGAAGTTGTTCACGCCCAAGAGCGAAGCACCAGAAGAACTTGTCGCACACTTCCGTTACCCAGAAGACCTCTTCCGCGTGCAGTCGAACGTGTTCGGCAAGTACCAATTCGACGAAGCGAACTTGTTCTTCAACCGTGACGCGGCATGGAGTGTGGCCCAAGCGCCGCCCATCGAGCCCGAAGGTGCGACCTCGGCGCCAACCGTCGCGACTGGGCCTGGCACATTGCAGGTCGACTCGGTCGATGTCGCAGATGCCAATGTGCTTCGCTTCACGCCGTACTACACGATCTTCCACGCACCAGACGGCAGCGGCGATGCGGGTACCTTCTCGATGTTGCGGCCGTACGTGCCGTTCTCATCTGATGACAGTCGTAAAGAATTGCGGGCAATGATGGTGGTGTCGTCAGATCCCGACACCTACGGAAAGATCACCGTCTACGAAATGTCGACACCTCTTCCGCCAGGTCCGGCGACCATCGCTGCCGAATTCGAAAGCGACCCAGTGGTCAGTGAGATCATCACTCCGCTCGACCTGCGAGGCAGTCGCGTCACCTACGGTGACCTGCAGATTGTTCCGATCGCCAAGGGCGTGGTGTACCTGCGTCCGATGTTCGTGCAACCGCAAGATGCCGACGCCAAGCAAGTGTTCGTGCGCAAGATTCTCGGCTGGTACAACGGTCGAACAGTCATCGCGGACAATGTGTCCCAAGCGGTCTCACGACTTCTGCCTGGCTTCACCACGAACCTGGGAGACCGCGTCGGTTCGGCAACGTCCGCGTCGACCGTGCCCACCACGACAGTTCCTGGAGGAAGTGCTCCATCGCCGTCGACCACGGCTCCGATGTCGACATCAGAGAATGGTTCGCCACAACAGCTTCTCGCGCAGGCAGATGAGTTGTTCGCGGAAGCGGATGCAGCACTCGCTCAGACGCCACCAGATTTTGCTTCTTACCAAGCGAAGCAGAACCAGGC
>DAIOTI010000225.1:0-3409 GCA_036752105.1 Ilumatobacteraceae bacterium
GCATCCATCCGTCCGGCGTGTATAACTCATCGTTTGCCGCATCGTCGTCGTAGTAGCCGGCGCAGGTGACCGGCCCCCGCACTCCGGGAACTCCAGGTTGACCAGTACCAGTGATATCCGCACCAGTATCAGGATGGAACAGCCTCGTTTCCATCACAGGTATCGGCTTGCCGCATGTCGACAATCGCAGCTCTCGCGTGTCGTGAATTGATGTGGCACTCACCGCTCCGGTCTCATTCGAGCCGAAGAACTGCAAAACGAATGCACCGGTGCGCTCCTCGAATTCTGCTGCACGCGCATAGGGAACAGTTTCTCCACCTGTCCACATGACACGAAGAGATGAGAAGTCGTGTGCTGCTACTTCAGGATCGTTCAACATGAGGATGAACTGTGTCGTCACCGCTGCTAGAAGGCTCACATTGTTTTTCTCGAGCGCAGTGATCATCGCCGACGGTGAGAACTTTGGAAGTACGACACAAGGAATTCCGAGCATCGTCGGCGTGAAGTGTGACGTCCACAAGCCGAACCCGAATTGAGCCGGCACGACCGACATCATCACGTCGTGTGAGCTGACTTCAGCGAGTTGTTCCACCATCTTGTGGTACGCCATCCATCGCTGCATGTACTGCGTGACACATTTCGGCATTCCCGTGGTGCCCGAAGTCGAGTTCAAGAGCCACAAGTCGTTCGGGCCGAGACGACGTCGCGCGATGTCGGCAGCAAGTATCTCACCACGGTCGATGGCAACTTCGCCGTTCACCTTGATGTTCTCCGTCGAATCACTTCGATCGGGCATGCGGATGTGGCGCTCGATGTTCACTCCGCGCCCGCGCAGCGCTGTGAGCACTTCCTCTGCTGGTCGTCCGTTCACCACGGCATGTGTCACGAAGTTCGTGGCCCCGGTCTTGCGGAGCAGATACTCGATTTCTGCGTCGCCAGCACGAGGCCCGATGCCGACCGCCACCACGCCAGCCTTCTCTGTGCCGACGAACGCCGAGTGCACGGACGGCCCGTCGGGCAACATCACCGCGACCTTCTCGTCGGTACCGATTCCCGATGCAATCAGTGAACTTGCAAAAAGAGATGAATAATTACTATATTCAGCCCAGGTCAGTACTTCGTCCCCTGCGATAAACGCTGGAGAATGAGCTGATCGTGCGACATTTTGATCGATGTAGTCCGCAATGGACAGATTTCCCCACCATCCACTTGCTTCGAATTCCGCTGCGCGGTCCCGTGGATCTCTCACCGATTTTCTCCTCTAACTGATTACTGAATCAATTGCTTATTGCAAAGAGTCTCGCGAGGTGCGTCGCTTGACAGAACTTCCGTGCGTTCGTAGGTTTAGCACTCATACACACGTCATTCGGTCGTTCATGATCGGATGGTTACCCCGGGGGGAAATACAAAAATGACAACACGTCACCGACGTCGTCTTCTTGTTCCGGTCATCGGCCTCCTCGCAGCAACGGTGCTCGGTTCAGCACCTCTGCATGCGAGTTCAGGTTCGACTGATCGCACAGTGAAGTTGAAGACGACTACTGCTTTCCGTACGGAAGGCGAAAACCAGATCATGACCACGACAGCGGTGCAGATCAACACGCGTACAGAGGATTCACCCGCTGGCGTGAAGAAGAAGACGACCTCGACTTCAAAGGACAAGAAAGTTCAGAATTTCCCCAAGTTGGGCAAGGTCGTCACCACGCTCACCGAGGTCACCAAGACCATTGACATCGACACGACCACCATCGTGAAGCGCACGACCACCATCACAGAAGTGACCACCAAGGACACTGCTGCTGGCGCCAAGCTCGTGAAGGGTTGCGAAGGCACTGGTTGGACGAGCCCAGACGACTTGTCGTTCACTCGTAAAGTGGCACGTTGCAAGCCGGGATTCCCTGCGCCGAAGCCTCTCGCCACCAAGGAAAAGGTGAAGGTCTCCTCCAGCTTCAAGCTCGAGTTCAACTCGCCGTTGCTCTTGGCGATCAGCCTCGGTGAATTCGCCAAAGAGAACCTGGAAATCGAATGGATCAGCATTCCGTTCGCAACAGCTGCACCACAGCTCGGAACTGGCGCAATCGACGTAGCAGTCGGAGGCTTCGAAGTTGCGTTGTACAACGCAGCTGCACAGGGTCTTCCAGTGAAGGTCGCTCTTGCGAACTACTTCCCACCGAAGGCTGGCGACTACAAGACACCACAGACCGGTTTGTGGTGCCGTCGCTCGTTCTTCTCGAACCCGGCCAACCCGAACTTCAAAGAGCTCGAGAATGGCTCACGTTGGGGCACCTCGGTCGGCAAGGGTTCATCGGCTGTGTACTACTCGGTCACTGAGTTGCGAAAGAAGATTCCGAACTTCAACCCGAAGAACATCACGTTCAGCATTGTTCCGTCTGCATCCGCTTGGGACGCGCTGAGGAACAAGGCGCAGGATTGCATGGTCATGCTCGACCCGTTGTGGACTCTTCCTGCTGGCGAGCCGCAGAACTACGTCCAGGCTGCAACCCAGACACCGGGCGAGCCGCTCGGTATCTACGCCTACGGCAAGCGCCTCTTGGAAGACCGTCGTGACATCGGAGTCGCGTTTGCACGCGCTTTCATCCGCACGGTGAACACCTACTTCCAGGCTGACTACCACAACGATGCGTTCACGGCAGCTGAAATCAAGAAGCAGGTTCCGGCCTATGACATCGAGGCGAACAAGAAGTACGACTCATTGACCATGGACTGGGAGATCCGCTCAGGTACAACATTCAAGATGCAGAAGCTGTTCAAGGACATCGGTGCTCTCACGATTCCGATCGTTCCTGAAGACAAGCTTGTTGATCGCGAGTTCTACGAAATTGCGGTTGGCAAGAAGAAGGGCTGACCTTCTTACTCGTCTCTTACGAAAAAGGACCCGCACCGAAAGGGGCGGGTCCTTTTTGTTTTCTGACAAACCTTGGGAGAATTGAAAGTGCGAGTGGTAGTTTTTATGAACGGTCTCATGGGGAGGGTCTGATGGCTGCAAAAATTGTGGCATCACAGGTCATGCGCTATTTCGGTAGCAAAGACAACAGGGTGCACGCTGTCGGAGAGTTGAACCTCGAAATCAACGATGGTGAATTCGTGTGCATCGTCGGTCCGTCAGGCTGTGGCAAGTCCACATTCCTACGTATGGTCGCCGACCTCATCCGTCCGAGCGACGGCGAGGTGCGTATCAATTCGAACAAGACGCGTCCTGCCGCAATGGTGTTCCAGGACTACTCCATCTACCCGTGGAAGCGTGTCATCGACAATGCCCGGTTTGGTCTTGACATCGACGGTGTGCCGAAAAAAGAGGGCAACGAGCGCGCGCTCAAGTACCTCGCCAAGTTGGGACTTGCCGACCGTGCGCGTAGCTACCCCGCCACCCTCTCGGGAGGAATGAAGC
>DAIOTI010000226.1:0-237 GCA_036752105.1 Ilumatobacteraceae bacterium
GTGCCGATGACTGGTTGTTGTATGACCAGTGGGCCATCAGCACGTCGAACTCACGTGGGCTTGCTGGCGGTTCCATCTACACCCGCTCTGGCGATCTTGCTGTCACCGTGGTTCAAGAAGGTCTCATTCGCGTCAAGAAGTCATGATGGTGCGTCGATCACTTTTCTTGGCTCTCTCGGTGGCCTGTTCGGTCGCGCTTACTGTGCCTGCCGCAGCCACGGTCACCACAACCAGTGG
>DAIOTI010000226.1:247-3405 GCA_036752105.1 Ilumatobacteraceae bacterium
CTGGGCAACGACTGCTGCATGTGCGCATGCATCAACCAGTGGTGCATCTGCTGCCACTGCCAATACACCCGAGGTTCGTAAGCGCACCGCGCTTCAACTCAAAGACCCCGTATCGGTGGTCGAACGCGCGGCATCAGATTCGTTCATCTTCGTGGTGCAACGGCAAGGTCAGGTACTGAGGTGGACCAAAGGCGGCAAGAAGACCTCACGGGTGCTCGACATCTCATCACTCACATCGACCGATTCTGAGCGTGGTCTGTTGGGGCTCACTTTCATCGGCGACAAGGCGTATATCAACCACACCAACAAAGATGGCGACACCGTGGTCGCTGAGTACTCAGTGCGTCCAGACGGGCGTTTTATCGCTAGTTCGCGGCGAGTGATCATCACCATCGACCAGCCGTACTCAAACCACAATGGTGGCGATGTCGTGACCGGCCCAGACGGAATGTTGTACATCGGCATGGGTGATGGTGGAAGTGGCGATGACCCAGAACGCCGTGCACTGAATACCAAAGAGTTACTCGGCAAGATGCTGCGCATTGACCCCCGCGCTTCAAGTACGACGCCGTACACCATTCCGAAAGACAATCCCCTCGTCCCGAACAAGAGCGCACGACCAGAAATTTGGTCGCTGGGCCTGCGCAATCCGTGGCGCTACTCCTTCGACGACGACGGAAATCTCTGGGTTGCCGATGTTGGTCAGAACAAATGGGAAGAAGTTTCTGTTGCACCTGCCAAGCGAGATGCTGCAGGAGCCGTGATCGCGGGTGGACGCGGTGTCAATTTCGGATGGCCTGCGTACGAAGGACCAGAGCGCTACAAGTCCGATCAACAGGCACGCAATGCATTACGTCCCATTCACTCGTATGAACATGGCGACGCCGGATGTTCCATCAGCGGAGGCGTCCGCGTGTCGCGCAGTCATCCGCAGGTGGCACTTCGAGGGTGGTATCTGTTCAGTGACTATTGCTCGGGCGACCTGATGGGACTTCGACTGAACGGGTTGAAACTCGTCGACACACACATGCTTGTCGGCGGACTGGGAAATGCAGTGTCTGTCGATCAGACTTCGAACGGCATCTTCGTGTCGAGTCTCGACGACAAGATCTACGAATTTTTGGCGTCGTAAGTGGATTGCACCGTCAGCGGTGCGATCCCATGAACATTCCGCGCAGTGCCTGATAGTTCTCGATGCAATGACCTGCTCCGAGCACCACGGCTTCAAGCGGCTGCGGCGACATACGCACCGGCACTGACGTCTCGCGAGCGATGCGTTCAGCTAGTCCGCGCAACATGCCGCCACCGCCGACCAGGTACATACCACGGGCGAGGAAGTCCTGCGCCAACTCAGGCGGCGCTTTCGACAGGCAACGCTTGACCGACAACACCATCGAAGCAACTGGCTCGTCGATGGCAAAGCGAACTTCCTCTGCAGTGAGGCGAATGGTTTTCGGGAGCCCAGAGACCAAGTCTCGACCTCGAATGTCCGCACTGCGTTCGTCGCCGACCGGGTCGGCAGAACCGATCTGAATCTTGATTTCCTCGGCAGTGCGCTCACCGATGGCGACACCGTGCTCGCGTCGCACGTAGTTCTGAATAGCCGCATCGATGTCGAAACTGCCCACACGCACTGCTTCGAGTGCGACGATTCCGCCAAGACTGATGACAGCAGTTTCAGTCGTACCGCCACCAATGTCGATGACCATGTTTCCCACCGGTTCGTCAATGGGAAGATTCGCGCCGATGGCGGCTGCCATCGGCTGTTCGATGAGCTGGGCATCTGATGCGCCCGCTCGGCGTGCCGCATCGGTGACCGCTCGACGTTCGACTTCGGTGATGGCTGATGGTACGCAGATGACCACCTTCGGTCGTGTGAAGCGAGATACTCCGACACGCTGAAGGAGTAGACGAATCATTCGCTCGGTGATGTCAAAATCGGTGATTGCACCGCCACGCAACGGCCGCACCGCCACGATGTAACTCGGTGTACGTCCGATCATGTCCCATGCGTCATGACCAGTGGCGAGCACTTCTCCACTCTTGCGATTCACTGCGATGACCGAGGGCTCGTTCAGGACGATTCCACGGCCCTTCATGTAGACGAGCGTGTTCGCCGTACCAAGGTCGATGGCCAGGTCACGTGCCATCAGAAGTACCGACCGTCAGACTGCGTGGAGTTGCCGTGCGACATTGACTCATGTCGCGCTTCTGGCGAGAGCGCATCGATGTGCCGTCGAAATGCTGCGATGCTGTCATCAATGCGACTGGCTCGATGATCGAGGTACACGAGCACGAGCAAAACCGACCCGCATCCGGCAGCGAGCACAGCAAACACCCACGCCACCAATCCCATCGCAATCATTGTGGCACCGTCGGTACTGAGTTCGGGGGAACGATTGCCTGCGCGCCAGTCCCCCACGAGTCGCCGCCGTCCCAATGCTCTTTCTTCCAGATTGGGGCGGACGACTTCAACGCATCGATGGCGTACCTCGCGGCCGCAAAAGCTTCTGGTCGGTGCGGGGCAGACACCACTGCCAACACCGACGACTCGCCCAACTGCAATCGTCCGAGGCGGTGCAACAACGCAATGCGCCCGACATCGGGCCAGCGATGTCGGGTTTCGCGGGCAATGTCGGAGAACACAGTCACGACTCGCTCTTCAAAAGCTTCATAGGTGAGCGCCTCAACATCGCTTCGACCCTCGGCGTTGTCTCGAACCGTGCCAGAAAACAACACCACGGCCCCACAGTGAGGTCGTACCGCCCAGTCATAAGCCAGGCCTACAGGCAACGACTCATGACCGACGGCCAACCATTCGTCACCTGAGTCTGGGGGAAGCACGCGACAAGCGTACTGCCCGACCGAAACGCTCTGACTGACGCAAGTAACCTGCTCGTCCTGTGGAACACGGTGATGACGACAACGAGACATCTCGGGCACCGCTACCACCACACGAACGAACGTGGCGACATCCGAGTGAAGTCGGGTCTTGGAATGCCGAATTTCACGAAACACTCACCAGCCCACCGCCACTTTCTCGCCGACTGGCACTTTTTGCCACAACCATCGCAGGTTCAGTCGCGTTCGCGATAGTCGTCATTGCTGTTCCGCGCGGAGTAGGAACCGAGTCGACGATTGATTCGACCATTGCCACC
>DAIOTI010000227.1:0-3398 GCA_036752105.1 Ilumatobacteraceae bacterium
TCTCACCGTGAGCAGATCAGCTCACGAGTCGGTTGAGGAATTCATGACTGAGGATGAAAGATGATCAAAAAGGAGGTGAGACAACGACCTCGGGACAATCGCGGAAGTGCAGCCGTTGAACTTGTTCTCGTTACACCCGTCCTGATGGTTCTGGCGCTCTTCGTCGTTACGGCTGGACGTTCCGGTGAAGCACAACGTCAGGTTCAGCACGCGGCTGACAATGGCGCGCGGGCAGCATCGCAAGCAGCGGCAATCCGCCGAGAGACCGCTGGCCAGGCTGCAGTCTTGGCGGATCTCCGTACGAATGGCCGTTCTTGCATTGATCAGTCGGTTCAGGTCACGAGTGTGAAAATCGGACGGCTAGACGCCGTGAAAGTCAGTGTGTCTTGTCGTGTCGACCATGCCGGGTTGCGGCTACTTGGGTTGTCCGAACGTCGAGTGAGTGCTGAATCAGTTGAGCCAATCGACGTCTATCGAGCGAAATGAGACTGCGTGCGAACTGATGACAGAGGATCCATCACGGCGTTGGTAGTCGGACTTTTGATGACGTTCATCGCTTGTGCAGGTCTCGCTCTCGACGGCGGACGGATGATCACTGCGAAGGTACGTGCGTCCGACAGGGCTGAAAACGCTGCTCGCCTCGGCGCTCAGGCAGTAACGGGCCTGAGACTCGGTGTTCCAGAGGTGGATGAAACAAGAGCCGTTCGCATCGCCGGCGAGTTTCTCGGGTCGCTCGGTGCTTTGGGAAATGTGGAAGCAAGTCGATTCGAGGTGTGCGTCACCGTTCGCGAGCAGGTCGAAATGACACTCCTCGGCCTCGTCGGTGTCGAGTCGAAGTCTGTCGGAGGACGCCGCTGCGCCCGTCCGATCATGGGGTGATAAACGTGGAAGTTGTTCGCGCTGAAGTCATTATGCAAATTCTCTTCACGAGTTTGATTCTCGGACTCGTTTGGGTGGCTTTTGCTCTTGTGATTCAACTCTTTTTGTCGAGACGTGGGTCCGATCGACACGTCGTGCTTGTTCCCGCCTGGGTACGACTGACAGTTCTCACTGCTGTGACGTCGGTCGGCTTCCCCAAAGCCGCTCACGCAGCCCCCGCCGCAACGGGGATCGGCAACGCAGCGGAGAGTGATGATTTTGGAGCAGCGGATTTCCTCCTTGCTGGATCGATCGCGGCCAATGCGGGATTTGCCGGAATTCACGTGAAACGCCGTCTCGCACGTCTCCGGACACAGAAATTTGGCGCGCCGGAGCGAAACGTTGTCGCAGAAGAAGTCGACTTACCTAAAACGGTGATTCGGCCACCCGATTGGGCAGTGATGGTGCGGGTACTCGGGCCGCCGGCCGCCGTCACGGCCCGAGGTGAGCTCATCACGTTCGACAAGGGCAAAGCGCTCGAGCTGCTCGTGTGGATGACGGAACATCGGGATGCATCCACACGGTCGGCAGCTCGAACCGCTCTATGGGATGGGATGGTCAAGGACTCGACGTTCTCGAATGTGGTTTCGGAAGTCCGACGCTCTTTGAAATCGGGCCATCCCGAACTCTCGGAGGACTGGATTCCCAGGACATTCACGGACGAGCTGCCGCTGCATGAGGCCATCGTGACTGACGCCGAACTGTTGGAGATCGCCACGAAGAACTTCGAGTGCGATCGCGGTGGATACGTCGGTCAGCTTGTCGATCTCCTGGCAGAGGTTCGAAACCTCCCGTTTTCTGGTGCCGACTATGCATGGGCAGATGGTGAGGGGATCACCACGTCGCATGTGATCAAAGTCGTTCGGGCCGCGGTGTTGGTTGGGGAGTACGCGATTGAGCAAGGCGATGATGACCTCTTGTTCATGGCAACCGAGCGGGGATTGCGGGTGCTTCCGGGTCACGAGCAGCTCGTTTCGCTGCGCATGCGTGGTCACGCACGCCGCGGCAATCGAAGTGCGATCAAACACGAGTGGGAGAGTTATGCGCGTGCGATCGAAGCCGACTCGTGGGCAGGAGCTGTTCCGTCCCCCGAACTCGAGGCACTCGCGCGAGAGTTGGCACGAGCATGAATTCTCGCTATTCTGATTTTCGCATCCCCGCCGTTGCGGTCGTAAGGCCGCCCGGCGGGCTTATATTTTTTGGCGGACTCTTCGGATGAGGCCGGTGGTTCTTTATGTCGATTACGAGAACGTTCGGTATTGGCAGCAACACGAATTTGGATTGAAACCTGCCGAATTCAACGTTGTGAGACTCGGTCAGATCATTGCAGATCGAAGGCATGAAGCCTCCTCGCTTCTTCAAGTTCGCACCTACAGAGGATCTCCTTCTGCGAGATTCGACAGGAAACGTTTCAATCGGCAGCGACGTTGGCTGGCAAGGAATATGACTGATAGCCGGTTCGTGTTCGTAGATCGTCCGTTGAAGTACCCCAAGCCGGGTGAATCATTTCCTCCGATGGAGAAGGGCATAGATGTCGCGCTTGCCATAGACCTAGTGATGCATCCTCTGCGACTGCCGGACGCAGCGGCAGTCTTGGTCACCCGTGACACGGACTTGCAGCCGGCCCTCGAGGCATTTGTTGCTTTGGCCGACGGTAAAACCCCGATAGAAGTCGTCTCTTGCGGAGAGGCAACGAGATTGCATCTTGCCTCAAGAATGCGGCCGTGGTGTCACTACTTGACGAGGGAAGACTTCGAGTTGATTCGCGAGGATTAGTCGGCGAAGGCGCCGGTGAGGCCGGCGAGGGAGAGTGCTTCGTTGATTGTGGCGGCGGTGTCGACGCGAATGCCTGCGACCTTTGCCGACGCTGATGCGGGGACGATGGCACGGGTGAATCCGAGGCGCGCCGCTTCGGTGAGACGACGACCCACCTGGGCCACCTGACGCACTTCACCTGCCAAGCCAACTTCGCCCACGACGACCAGGTCAGCGGGTAGTGGTTTGTTCGCGACAGCAGAGACGAGCGCGAGACACATTCCGAGGTCGGCGCCGGGCTCGGACAACTTCACCCCGCCGACGACGGATGCGTACACCTCGTGACCTGCGAGAGACACACGTGCGCGGCGTTCGAGAACTGCGAGGAGAAGAGCGAGTCGACCCGAGTCGACTCCCTGTGCGGAGCGACGAGGTGGTGCGCCGCCGGAAACAGGGTTCGTGAGCGCCTGCAGTTCGACGAGCAGCGGTCGTTGGCCCTCGAGAGTGGGAACGACGACCGAACCGGGGACACCGGTGCGGCGGTCGGCAAGAAAGAGTTGGCTGGCGTCGGGCACACCGACCATGCCGGTTTCGGTCATCTCGAACAGGCCGAGTTCCGATGTCGGTCCGAAGCGGTGTTTCGCAGCACGAAGCAGACGCAGCGCGTGATGGCGCTCACCCTCGAAAGAAAGCACCGTGTCGACGACGTGTTCGAGAACGCGTGG
>DAIOTI010000228.1:0-3377 GCA_036752105.1 Ilumatobacteraceae bacterium
CGGTGCAGCCGCAACGACCGCACCAGCTTTCTCGGCTACTGCAACTCCGCCACCGGCGTCTCCGCCAGATCGTGCGGCTTTCGAACGATCGAGCAAGTGTTGCGGAATGCGGGGGTCGGTCGCTTCGCCTGACGGTGCCGCAGCGTCACCACTACCAGCGGCAGCTTTTTCGCGTGCAGCCTGTGCACGCTTCAGAAGGTGTTCGGGAATCTCAGTCATGTCAGTCTCCGATCACAGTGGTCCCGAAATGCCGCCGTCTTTGCGGACGCGCCAGAAGTGAATTGCCATGAAGATCACGATGACGAACGGAAGCATCAGCACGTGGAGCACGTACCAACGCAACAGGGTCTCAGAACCGATTTCGACACCACCAAGCAACACGAATCGAACTTGTGATCCGAACACCGGCGTGTAGCCCATCATGTTGGTTCCCACCGCGACTGCCCACAACGCCAATTGGTCCCATGGCAACAAGTAACCAGTGAAGGAGAGCAGCAACGTGAGCGTGAGCAACACGACACCGATCACCCAGTTGAACTCCCGCGGCGGTTTGTATGCACCGTGGTAGAAGACGCGCGCCATGTGCAGGAACACGGACAACACCATGAGGTGAGCCGCCCATCTGTGCATGTTTCGAACAAGAAGCCCGAAGGTCACTGACGTCTGCAATGTCTGGATGTCTTGCCACGCATTTGCTGCGGTCGGTCGATAGAAGAACATCAGGAAAATGCCCGTGACCGTGAGCAAGATGAACAAGAAAAAGCTGAGTCCGCCCAAGCACAGTGTGTAACTGACTTTGACTGCGTGACGCTTCACCTTCACCGGGTGAAGGTGGTACAGCACCGAGTTCATGATGACGTACGAACGATTACGAGGGCTGTCGGTGTATCCCTTGCGGAAGATCGAACCCGGTCGGAAGATCGAGTTCCATGCTTGGCTTCCTTGAACTTGTTCGCCAAGTTTTGCGGCGCGCTCTTTCAAGGTGGGGCGGGGGTTGTCGAGGACTTTTGCCATGTCGCTTTTCTCCTAGAGCCGCATTCCGTAGGCGTAGCCGTGGTTGTTGGTTCGAGTATGTGTCTCGCCGGGTGCGAGCGGTGCACCGGCTTTGCCGAGGATGATGACACCGGTCGGACAACGGTCGACGCACAGTGCGCAACGTGTGCATACGTCGTCGTCGATGATGAAGATGACGTTGTCCTTGGGGTCGGCGCCGGGCAACTCGGTGCCTTGCGCTTCAGCAACTGCATCTGGTGTGACCATGTGGATGCACTTCCACGGACAGATGTCGACGCACCCTTCGCACATGATGCATTCGCTCTGATCGATGTGGATGAACTGCTTCGGCTTCACAGCCTTGGTCAGGTAATCGGCATCTACCTCGACGAGTTGGTACTCAGTCGACCACTCGGGCATCGGTGGATTGGCGTCGGTCTTGGCCATGGCAGCGCTACGACTTCCTCACGAGTGGACGGCCATAGGTCGACTGTTCGAGCTCTTTCGTCTGTACGGCTCCGCGCTTCTGCCACCACGACACGATGTAGATGGTGAGTGCGAAGAAGATGACGTGAATGACGACGACGATCACGTCACGAACGGCTTCGTAACTGATGGTGATGGGAAAACTTCCGCCATAAGTATCGGGCTGAAGAAGGTTGAAGGGTCCGTAGATGATCTTGTCTTTACGCCAGCCGAGGTTCTTGTCCGCATGGTCGATCCATTGGTGAGGCACGACGCCGAATGCGAGGAACCACACGAAGAACACGTACACCGACCCGAGCATTGCTTCACCCCAAGTGACTGGCTTGCCCACTTTGCGGCGCTTGCCATAAGGAATGACAGCCAGTCCCATCGCCACCGTGACAGCGAAGGAGAAGAGAAACGCCTGGTTCATTCCGGGCCACTCGAGCGGTTTGATCGCGAGCATGGGACTGTGCTGCTTCTCCATGTGTTGGGGACTGGGTGGTGTGCACTCCGCAGCACTCTCTGTCGGGTACCCGACTTTGAATGTTGTGGAAATCGGTCTGTTGACCTGCGAACTAACACTAGTCACGCCCCTACCCGGTACCGCCATTTCTCCCCTATTCATAAGGGTCAACTTCCGTCACGCTCAATGACGTTTGCGCACGTCACCACTGTCGGAACTTCACGAACACACTTGTCTCGGGTTGTGCTCTTGTGACGAGCGACCACGAATGTCAGTCAGATGAATTCAGGTCCACACCACGAAGTTGTCTATCGTTGGGGAAGTCAGGGGCTCGCTCCTGCCAAACATTCGATTTCTCCCAAATGTGGCGCCGTGTGACAGGGGCGCGAAAGGACCGCCGTGACTGAGATTCCCGAGCATCTCCTCAAGAGGTCAAAGGATCGTCGCGCCGCCATGTCCGGCGAAGCTCCAGTCGATGCCGGCGCATCGACTCCGGCGACGACCTCTTCCGCACCAGCAGTCGCCTCAAGTGCCCCTGCCAAGGCAACGAGCGCACCAGCCACCCCGCCCCCGCCAAAGCCGGATGCGCCCCACGTGGCCGCCGCAAAGTCGCGCAAGAAGATCCCTTTCTGGGCAATGGCTGGTCTCAGCCTGTTGCCACTTTGGGGTTTCCTCTATCTCATCGCCCTCCAACCAGTCGAAAAGGCGGTCGCTGGTCCCTTAGCCGTCGGAACGGCCACGTACAGTGGTTGCGCGGGCTGCCACGGTGGTGAAGGAGCCGGCGGCGCCGGTCGGGCGCTGTACCAGGGCGAGGCCATGAAGACATTCCCCCATATCGAGGACATGTTGAACTTCGTCTACACCGGCAGCCAGGCATATGCCGCCGAAGGCTTCAAGGTCTACGGCGACCCCGACCGAGAGGGCGGCGCCCACGCAGCCTTGTCGTACAACGGCAATGCCATGCCAATGCAAGGCGAGAAGGCCGGCGGTGGGCTGACCGAAGCCGAAATTCTTGGCGTCGTGTGTCACGTCCGCTACGACCTGAGCGGAGCAGATCCGACCAGTGAGGAGTGGGCGGCTGAGTACGAGACCTGGTGTTCACCAGAATCGGAAATCTTCAAGGCCCTTGAATCGGGGTCAACATCATTCGACACGGTGGAAAAGGACTTCGCCATGCTCGAGAACAAGCCAAAGGCTGTCGGAACGAGCCCACGGGAAACAGTCGGCAAGTAACGACCGATTGCGTGTGACACGCAATCGACAGCACCGTTCGGTGCCCACGAACAACCGGTCGTAGCCTCACTGAGGTCGTCTCCCCCCTATCGGCGACATCAAACAGTCATGAACGACGAACAGTCTCCCGACATCACCCCAACTGTGAACGCCGCGCCTATCGAAACCGACGTGCTCGTCATCGGCGGTGGCCCAGCCGGCGCGGCCGCTGGCTATTGGT
>DAIOTI010000229.1:0-3361 GCA_036752105.1 Ilumatobacteraceae bacterium
GGCCGCTACTGCGCAGATGCCACTGCGCTCCTCTCGTATCAAGGCCCCGGGTGTGCCGCCCGGGGCCTTGTCGTTCTTCAGCGTGGCTGTGCCTCAGGAAACTGTGATGCGCACGGTCTTCTTTGTCGTCTTGGGTTTTGGTGAGGTCTTGGTGGCCTTCGGGGTCACTGAGATGGTTACAGAACAGGCGCCGGTCTTTGTGCCTTTCACAGACGTACCCGACAGGCTGCAGAACTTCTTCGAAGACGCTGCAATCGACAGCACCACTTTCGAACCAGCAGGGATGGACACCCCGGCGCTAGTGGCAATGGCGGAGCGACTGATCGTGCGTCCAATACGGACAGCAGGCGCAGCGGTCCTAGACGTGGATGAACTCGACGTTGGAGGAGGTGTCACCTGGGTAATCGTGGTCGTCGTGGTGCTTGTCGTCGTGGTACTCGGAGCAGTCACCAAGAACTTCGGTGCCGAGAATGAGATGTCGCTGATTGTCACCATGCGGCCGGCGACCCCATTGGAACCCGCAGTCCACTTGGTCCACACCACGGTGTCTGCGCCACGCTTAGTCGTGTCGGATTTTCGAGTGATGTTCATGAGGCTTGACATCGACTCGTTGGACGCGTCGGCATTGACACTGAACTGATCTTTCAATATTGCGTCGGACAAGACGGCGTAGAACTTCCCTCGACGCTCCGTGGATCCATTGGACATGAACTTCGGTGCCGCGATTCCATAGGTGAGTTGTGGGGACGCGCCATTGCCGCCTGGAGTGGCATCCAACGACCCGATGAATGCTCCCTCTGTGGCAAACAGTGCCCCCTTGAAAGCAGATGGAAGGGTGGTGTCGAGACTCAGGATCATTTCGGTCATGAGGTGCTCATTGGCAACACTCTCAACATCGCACGTCATGACTGGAATTGCCGTACAGCTGTTTGGCTGGGGCATCTTTGCCATCTTGTACTTCACTCGTACTGTTCCGGCATTCGTGCCGAGACCTGTGGTCTCCCAATACTGCGGTGTTCCGTTCATCCAGGTCCACCCGA
Organism: Ilumatobacteraceae bacterium; assembly: GCA_036752105.1. Taxonomy (GTDB): domain Bacteria; phylum Actinomycetota; class Acidimicrobiia; order Acidimicrobiales; family Ilumatobacteraceae; genus UBA2093. The sequence goes on from DAIOTI010000229.1 coordinate 1,041, forward strand.
GTGTCGACCCGAGTTCGTTCAGCGCAATCGTGACGTCGATGACGGAATCAGAGGTGACGACCGGATTCGTTGTCACACCATCAAAATTACGACGGTAACTATTGTTCAGCGCATCGAAGTAGGCGAGTGTAAACGCCACACGATTCGGATTTGCGTAACACAAAGTGGTCTGACCGGAACTACAGATGTTGTAGCCAGCGATTGTGCCAGTGACGTTGTAAGCAGGCGTTGCCGACGCGAGAGTCGGAACACCCGGCCCGGTTTCGTTCGCAATGACGACAGTTTCAGTGCTTCCGTTGGTAATCGACAGTCGCTTGATATACGGCCGTTTGGTCACCCCGGCGGTGCTGTCCGGCCATCTACTTGTGATCGAACTGCTCGAGCTGTCCAGGTCGGCTTGACTCGGCATGCCGTCCTCGACACCAACTGCTTGAGAAGCGCCACCCATTACCGATCCGGCTGCGATGACTGCTCCGACAACAAAGATACGGCTCGCGCGATTCTTCATGGTTCCCCCAGGTGCATGGCTTCTCCCGTTAACGATGATGAGACAATACGCCCTGTCTAAGGGGTCGGTAGCCTTTCTCCCCGTGAGTCGTAGTTACGTCGTTCGCACGTTTGGGTGCCAGATGAACGAACATGACTCTGAGCGCATCGCCGGGTTGTTGGAGTCCGAGGGGCTTCAGTCAGTGTCTGAGGAATCCGATGCCGACGTCATCGTGCTGAACACTTGTTGTATTCGCGAGAACGCCGACAACAAGTTGTACGGCACCTTGGGGCACCTGAAAACCTGGAAAGACTCTCGTGACGGTCGCCAGATCGTGGTGGCCGGGTGTCTGTCTCAGAAGGACAAAGACATCGTCCAGTCACGAGCCAAGTGGGTGGACGTCGTTCTTGGCACACACAATGTGCATCGCACCGCCGAACTTCTCGAATATTCACGGACGAATGGGCCCATCACCGAGATCTACGACGAAGCAGTGGAAGACGACCACGTTCTCTTTCCGAGTGCGTTGCCTGCCCGTCGTGAGACCACGTACAACGCATGGGTGACGATTCAGATCGGGTGTGACAACACCTGCGCCTATTGCATCGTGCCCTCCGTACGCGGAAAAGAGATTTCGCGTCAACCACAAGACATCGTCGAGGAAGTACGCCGTCTCGCTGATCTGGGAGTCACTGAAGTCACTCTGCTTGGCCAGAACGTCAACAGTTATGGTCGCGACCTAACACTTGCAGAACGCCAAGCTGGTGGAGACGTTCGAGTACGCCCCTTGTTCGCTGACCTTCTGCGAGACGTAGGCACAGTGCCTGGTATCAAGCGAGTGCGATATACGAGCCCGCACCCAAAGGACATGAAGAGCGACGTCATCGCTGCGATGGCTGAGACACCGTCGGTGTGCGAGCACCTCCATTACCCGTTGCAATCTGGTTCAGATCGAGTGCTCGCTCTCATGCATCGGGGTTACACAGCCCAGCGTTACCTTGAACGACTCGCCGAGGCACGTGCTGCGATGCCAGACATCGCCATCACCACCGACATCATCGTCGGGTTCCCAGGTGAGACCGAGGAGGACTTCGTCCGCACGCTGGAGGTGGCCGCAGAGGCGAACTTCGACTCCACCTACACCTTTATTTTTTCTCCTCGTGACGGCACAGAAGCTGCAACCATGACCGAGCACTTCGTCGACCCGGGCGTCATCGCAGACCGATTCGAGAGGCTTCGAGTGGTCGTCGAGCGCAGCGCGCTCCTCCTCCACGAGGCGCGCGCAGGTCGCGTCGAAGAGATCGTCGTCGAAGGACCCAATCGCAAGCGTGAAGGACACTTCACCGGACGTACTCGTCAGAACAAACTTGTCCACTTCGCCTCGCGACAAGCACTTCGACCTGGCACATATGGAACAGTCGAAATCACTCGCGGAGCACCTCACTTCCTCGAGGGAGTGTTCCGCGAGGTTCTCGCCGAGCCCACCCATCGCGTGCGTATTCCGGTGGCAGTGGCCGGCCACTGATGTCGTCGAAGCGCCCGATCGTCATTCTCGGGCCAACGGCCAGTGGCAAAAGTGATGTCGCGATGGCGGTTGCCGAAGCAGTCGGCGGTCGAATCATCGCAGCTGATGCCATGCAGGTGTATCGGCGTATGGACATTGGCACGGCGAAGCCATCTCGTGATGAACGTCGCCGCGTCGTTCATGCCTGCATAGATCTGTGCGAGCCGAGTGAGCGCTTCACAGTCGCGCGGTACATGACGGCGTACGGGGAGGCGCTTGAAGAGTGCAGCCAAGCCGGTGCGCAACCACTCGTGGTAGGTGGTACTGGTT
>DAIOTI010000230.1:0-253 GCA_036752105.1 Ilumatobacteraceae bacterium
GTTCTGTGTTGCAATACCCACCGGACATGTGTCGAGGTGACACACGCGCATCATGATGCATCCACTGACGACCAACGGAGCAGTCGCGAATCCGAATTCTTCTGCGCCAAGAAGAGCAGCCATGATGACGTCGCGACCGGTCTTCATCTGCCCGTCTGTCTGCACGACGATCCTGTCGCGCAATCCGTTCAACAACAGAGTCTGTTGCGTCTCGGCGAGACCCAACTCCCATGGTGCACCGGCATGCTTGAGT
>DAIOTI010000230.1:263-3343 GCA_036752105.1 Ilumatobacteraceae bacterium
CACCAGTTCCACCGTCGTGCCCGGAGATGAGCACCACGTCAGCCTTGGCCTTGCTCACGCCTGCTGCGACTGTTCCGACACCCACTTCGGCCACGAGCTTCACGTGCACGCGAGCTGCCGGGTTCGAGTTCTTCAAGTCATGAATCAATTGCTTCAGATCTTCGATCGAATAGATGTCGTGGTGTGGCGGTGGACTGATGAGGCCGACGCCGGGCGTGCTGTGGCGAGTCTTCGCGACCCACGGATACACCTTGTGTCCCGGCAACTGGCCACCTTCACCGGGTTTGGCACCCTGCGCCATCTTGATCTGCAAGTCATCAGCGTTCACCAAGTACTCACTCGTCACTCCGAAGCGACCGGATGCAACTTGCTTGATCGAACTGCGCTTCGAGTCGCCGTTCGGAAGCGGCAAGAAACGCTCTGGATCCTCGCCACCTTCACCAGTGTTGCTCTTTGCGCCGATGCGATTCATCGCGATCGCGAGAGTCTCGTGTGCTTCGGCAGAAATCGACCCGTAACTCATCGCGCCGGTCGAGAACCGCTTGACGATTTCTGACACCGGCTCCACTTCCTCGATCGGCACTGGAGAACGTTCCTCGGTCTTCAGGTCGAACAACCCGCGCAACGTGCACAATGTGCGCGACTGGTCGTCGACAGCGCGCGTGTATTGCTTGAAGACATCCCACCGCTTCGCACGGGTGGCGTGCTGCAAGCGATACACCGTCTCAGGATTGAAGAGGTGGTACTCGCCCTCTCGACGCCACTGATACTCACCACCGAGTTCCAACTTGCGGTGTGCGCGCTGCTCAGGTCGCGCCGGATGCGCCAGGGCGTGTCGAACGGCAACTTCCTGGGCGATCTCGTCGAGGCCGATGCCACCGAGACGCGACACCGTTCCGCTGAAGTACTCGTCGACCAGTTCTTGGGCAAGTCCGATGGCTTCGAAGATCTGTGCACCGGTGTATGAGGCAACCGTCGACACCCCCATCTTCGACATCACTTTCAGTACGCCTTTGCCGCTTGCCTTGATGTAGTTCTTCACGGCTTTGTGCGGGTCCATTCCGCCCAACGAATGAAGACCTTTCCCGCCATCTGCAGCGATCATGTCTTCGATGGATTCGAATGCGAGATACGGATTGATTGCTCCGGCACCAAAACCGACGAGAAGAGCCATGTGGTGAACCTCGCGAGCGTCTCCACATTCAACAATGAGCCCAACTTGGGTGCGAGTCTTCTCACGAATGAGGTGGTGATGCACAGCACCCGTCAAGAGCAGTGACGGAACTGGCGCATACACCTCATCGCTGTTGCGATCGGACAACACAAGAATGCGTGCACCAGATGCAATCGCGGCCGAAGCTTCCTGGCGGACACGGTCGAGTGCAGCGCGCAAGCCGGCGCCACCTTCAGCAACGCGATACAAGCCGCTGATGACGGTGCACTCGAGATGAGGCATATTGCCGTCATCGTTGATGTGGATGATCTTGGCGAGGTCGTCGTTGTCGATGATCGGGAACGGAAGCGTGAGCTGGCGACAATTGTCTGGGCCAGGCGCCAACAGGTTCGCTTCGGGTCCGACACTGGTTCCGACAGACGTGACTACTTCTTCACGAATAGCGTCGAGCGGTGGGTTCGTCACCTGTGCGAACAACTGTTGGAAGTAGTCGAACAACAAACGGGACTTCTCCGACAAAACGGCAATCGGCGTGTCCGTACCCATGGAGCCAATTGGCTCAGCTCCGGTTCGTGCCGTCGGTGCCAAGATCACCTTCAGTTCCTCATGCGTGTATCCGAACATCTGCTGGCGTCGCATCACACTGTCATGACTATGCACCACATGCTCACGTGGCGGAAGATCGTCGAGATTTGTCAGACCATTCTCGAGCCACTGCGCGTATGGATGCTCTGATGCCAGTTCCAACTTGATCTCTTCGTCATCGACGACGCGCCCGAGAACGGTGTCGATGAGGAACATGCGTCCTGGCTGAAGGCGCCCTTTTCGAATGACACGTGACGGTTCGATGTCAAGAACGCCTGCCTCTGATGCGAGTACCACGAGATCGTCGCTGGTGATCCAGTAGCGCCCCGGGCGAAGTCCGTTGCGATCGAGAACCGCACCGATGACCGAGCCATCGGTGAACGCGACGTTTGCGGGGCCGTCCCAAGGCTCCATCAGCGATGCGTGGTACTGGTAGAACGCCCGCTTGCGCGGGTCCATGCGCTCGTTGTTTTCCCACGCCTCAGGAATCATCATGAGCAGTGCATGCGGAAGTGTTCGACCTCCGAGGTGCAACAACTCCAGCACCTCGTCGAAGCTCGCACTGTCGCTCATTCCATCTGTGATGATCGGGAATGCTCGATCAAGACCCGGAATGAGGTCGCTCTCGAGCAAGGCTTCGCGAGTACGCATCCAGTTGCGGTTGCCTTGCACGGTGTTGATCTCACCGTTGTGTGCGACGTAGCGATACGGGTGTGCGAGCGGCCACGAGGGGAATGTGTTCGTACTGAAGCGGCTGTGCACCAATGCAATCGCGGACTCCATGCGCTCGTCCCAAAGATCTGGATAGAAGTCACCCAACTCGGGCGTCGTGAGCATGCCCTTGTAGACGAGTGTTCGTGCCGAGAGGCTGGGAAAATACGTGCGCATGTCGCCGACGAGTTCGTGCTCGATGCGCTTACGAACGATGAAGATCTTGCGGTCTAGGTCGATGTCCACCGCCCCGTACGGGTCATCAAGCACGAAGTGACGGATTGTCGGCATGACGGCGCGTGCGGAAGCACCCAGACAGTCGGGGTTCACCGGAACGTCGCGCCAACCGAGCGGTCGAAGTCCCTCTTCTTTGGTGATGCGCTCGACACTTGCCATCGCTTCGGCTGCGCGTGAGTGCTCGGCCGGCAAGAAGCAGAGACCGGCCGCATATGCGCCAGCAGGTGGCAACTGGAAGGACAACACGCCACGCAGAAAGGCATCGGGCACCTGTATCAGAATGCCGGCACCGTCACCTGTCTCGGCTTCTGCACCAGTTGCACCTCGATGTTCCATGTTGCAGAGCGCAGTGATGCCGAGAGTGACGATCTCG
>DAIOTI010000231.1:0-3336 GCA_036752105.1 Ilumatobacteraceae bacterium
TGCGGGCGGTTTGTTCGGGTTGCGCATGAGCAGACCTTGACGATCGCTGTAATCTAGCGTCGCGCCGTGTATGTGCTCGATACTTGCTTGAGGAACGATGATCTTCAGTCCCTCGATAGTGCGCACCTCGTCGGTGAATGCTGCCTGAGTGACGACGTCGAATGACAGGTCATACTTGAACTCTTCACCAGGTGCCACCAAGACTTCGATGCGCAGACCCAGACGCTCTTGCTCTGGCTCCTCATCGCGAAGTTCGAGCAGCTTGGCCAGCGCCTCGGGGGTGATCTCGATGATGGTGTCTGACGAATTAGTGACGAGTGGGCTCACGAAAATCAGGTTACCGGCGCCTGACCAGCGGGGCTAGGCGTGCTCGCCCAATCAGCGTGAGACTCCGCCATCGACCTCGATTCGTTGGCCCGTCACGTAGCCAGCCGCGTCACTGCACAACCACAACACCACATCTGCGATGTCAGAAGGCTGGCAGACACGACCAAATGGACTTTTCTCGTCAAGCGCCCGCAAGTCGGTGAGGTCGGCGTTCCCTGTCATGGCGCGCCCCATGCGAACACCCATGTCAGTCTCGACAAGACCTGGCGCAACAACATTCACGTGAATGTGGTTCGGTCGTTCTTCTTTCGCAAGTACCTGCGCAAGGGCCTCCTGTGCCGACTTCCCCATCGCATAGGGGGCACTTCCAGCAGCGAAGTAACTGGTGGCTGTAGACGAGATGAAGACGATGTCGCCACGTGATCTGCCCCGCATAGACGGCAACACTGCGCGACACAGCTGATGCGGACCGAGGGCATGTACTGCGACAAGTCGCCACAACTCTTCGGCATCGGTGTCGGCCACTGCCTTCCCGCGCGATGCCACACCTCCGTTCACGACGAGAACGTCGATACCACCGTGCATGGCCACGACTTCATGTGCCATCGCCTCACATTGTTCCGGCACGTCGGTCGACGCCATGTGTATCGAAGCACTGCCTCCGGCGTCGATGATCTCCTCGGCCGTTGCCCGAGCAGATTCTTCATCACGCCGATAGTTGATGGCGACAGTTGCTCCTTCGCGGCCAAATGCGAGCGATATTCCACGACCGATTCCTCGTCCGCCACCAGTGACAAGGACCACTTTTCCGCTGAACTTCCCCATGACTCACCTCCGCATGCGTCGTCGCCAACTTAGACCGACGCCTAGGAGTGACAAAACAACGATCACTTCGAGTACGCCTTCATCAGGCCCGACATCTCACCGGACTCACCGCAGCAGATACGCTGACATCACACACGGGGAGCTCACCGGATCGGCGGGCTGAGAGGGTGCCCGCCGGCACCGACCCGAAAACCTGATCTGGGTAATTCCAGCGGAGGGATGGCATGGTCGACCGGAAACACACTCACGCAGTCATCATCTTGGGTGGTGACCTGCCGTCACTCGACCATCAGCACGCCTTCGATGATGCACTCGTGATTGCGGCAGACAGTGGATGGGACCATGCGGTCTCGCTCGGGCTGACACCACACGTCCTCGTTGGCGATCTGGACAGCATCTCACCTGCCTCTCTCGCAGTCGCACGTGAATCGTCGGTGGCAATCGTTGAACACCCGAGGGACAAAGACGCCACTGACGCAGAGCTTGCACTCGGCATCGCGATGGAACATGCAGTCGATTCCATCCACGTGATGACAGGCGGTGGTGACCGCCTCGACCACGTACTCGGCGCACTTCATATTCTCGGTACACCTGCACAAGGAGGCGTACGTACGACTTGCGCAGCTGGAAATGCGTTCATTCATGTCGCCACCATCCATCACCCCGCAACTGTGCGTGCACGTATCGGCGAGACCATGAGCCTCCTTCCGGTCGGCGGAAGAGTTCATGTCACGTCCACGACGGGCCTTCGCTGGAGCTTGTCGGAAGAAGTGCTCCATCCATTCAGCTCACGAGGAATCAGCAACATCGCGACAGAAGCCGCCGTCACGGTTCAAGTGGCCGAGGGTGTGCTGTTCGTGATTCAACCTGGACATCACACAGAAGGAGCCACTCCGTGAAAAGAACGACCACTCTGGGAACAGTTCTGTTGTCACTCGTTGCCCTGACAGCCTGCTCTTCTGCTGACAAGGATGCCGATTCTGTCGAACAACGATCCGTGACGCTGCTCGCCTATGACGCATTCACCCCACAAGAAGGCATTTTCGAATCCTTCACTGCTGATACCGGCATCGAGGTGAAGTTGGTGACCGGTGGCGACACAGGCACTCTCGTGTCGAAGGCGATTCTCACGGCAGGCAACCCTGAAGCAGATGTTCTCTGGGGCGTCGACAACACGTTTCTCGCTCGCGTGCAAGAAGCCGACGTGCTCGACACCTTGGAGCCCGTCGACACCGCTGACGTCTGCATCAACATTCACGACGAGTACTTCGCCAGTGCCGGCATCAAGCCACCGGCAACATTGGCTGATCTCGTCGAACCTGAATACAAAGACATGCTCGTGGTGCAAGATCCGCGAACGAGTTCTCCGGGGCTCGCTTTTCTTCTCGCGACCATCGCCACTTTCGGAGAGGAAGGCTGGCGTGACTACTGGAAACAACTTCAGACAAACGGCGTGAAGATCGTCAGCGATTGGACCACCGCGTACACCGTCGAATTCTCGGGCTCCACCGGCAAAGGAAGTCGCCCCCTCGTGGTCAGCTATGGATCATCACCACCCGCCGAAGTCATATACAGCGACCCACCGACCACCGAACCACCTACATCGGTGATGGAGTCTTCATGTTTTCGTCAGATCGAATATGTCGGTCGCCTGAGGGGCACCAAGAAATCTGACGAGGCCGACAAACTCATCGAGTTCTTGCTCGGAAAGACCTTCCAAGAGTCCATGCCCCTCACTCTTTTCGTGTTTCCCGTGAACACCACTGCACTTCTGCCGGAAGTGTTCGAGAAGTTCGCGGTGAAACCGAGCAAGCCTCTGACCATTGACGCCGACGACATCGCGGCAAACCGCGAGAAGTGGATTGAACAATGGGCCGACGCGGCGCTCTGACGCCTGACACTTCTGCGGTGCGACTCCACGTCGGTTCTCGCTCGTTCAATACGAAGGTCGCACTCCTTCTCCTGCTTCCTGTTGGCTTACTGATCGTCTTCTATGCACTCCCCACGCTGAACCTCATCACATCAGCCACTTCGTCCTCATCCATGGTCGAACATCTCACTTCGAGGTCCACGTGGAATGTTCTGTGGTTCACCATCTGGCAAGCGACACTCAGCACACTTGTCACATTCGCTGTCGCCCTGCCGATCACCTGGGCAGTGTCGGTCTTCCGATTTCGTGGTCGA
>DAIOTI010000232.1:0-3300 GCA_036752105.1 Ilumatobacteraceae bacterium
CGCTGTCGCCCTGCCGATCACCTGGGCAGTGTCGGTCTTCCGATTTCGTGGTCGATTCCTCGCGCAGTCAGTCTTGGTCACTCCGTTTGTCATGCCGTCTGTCGTTGTGGCTGCTGCGGTGCGAACAATCATTCCCGGCAACGACGACACAGGGTTGACTCCTATCGTGATCGCGCACTGCATCTTCAATGTGGCTGTCGTTGTTCGAATCGTTGGCAGTCGGTGGAACTTGATTCCGCGAGATCTCGTCCATGCTGCGAGGTCGCTGGGTGCCGGTCCTCGTAGGACATTCACTTCTTTGACGCTTCCCCTCCTTCGTCGCTCACTCGCAGCTGCAAGTGCTCTGGTGTTCGCCTTCACTTTCATGTCCTATGGCGTCGTGGCAATTCTCGGTGGTCCGGCATATCGCACCATCGAGGTCGAGATATTCACCCAGGCCGTCACCTTCGGAGATATCGACCAAGCCGTGGTTCTCTCGCTCCTACAAGTCGTGGTCGTCGGACTCTTGTTCACTCTCACCGCCGGTGAGAACCCCGTCTCGCAGCGCATGGCCGTTGCGCACGGTGTACCGCTCACGCTTCATCCGCGTCGGCGCACGATCGGGCTCTTTATCGCGATCTCGACTGCGCTCATGTGCACTCCGTTTCTCTTGCTTCTTCGACGGTCATTCGGTGGCGAAGGAACCTTCACCACCGCCGGGTGGCGAGCATTGTGGGATGGTTCGCTCTCGTCTATCGGCATCGATGTTCCTCGTGCCGCCCTCAACACGATCGTGTTCGCTATCGGCTGTGTCATCGTCGCAGTCCCTTGCGCGGTCATCATCGCGACGGCACGACAACGCGCGGTGCTCGGAACTCGACAGGTCGAGCTACTCACTGCCGGACCTGTCATCACTTCCGGCGTGATTCTCGGATTCGGTGCCCTCATCACCTTTGACATCTCGCCGATGAATTGGCGCTCGTCGACATGGCTCATTCCAGTCATGCACGCCGTCGTCGCACTTCCGATAGCCACTCGCATCATCGTGCAATCACTCTTGGAGATTCCGGAAGGACAGCGCGAAGCCGCGGCAACTCTCGGTGCTGGCCCGTTCAGGACATGGTGGACCATCGACATCGGTGCATCACGCCACGCGCTACAAGCAGCGGTCGGGGTGTCTGCGGCGCTGTCAATCGGCGAGTTCGGCGCCACATCATTTCTCAGTCGACAAGAGAGTCAAACCTTGCCCGTGGTTCTCGCCCAAGTGCTGGGGAGGCCTGGTGACATCGTGCAGGCTGCTGGCTTCGCCCTCTCTCTCGTGATGGCCTTGTTCGTCGCGGTGGTGGTCGCCCGTGCTTGAAGTTCGAAATATCTCAGTTGATCTCGATGGAAGACGAGTCATCGACGACTTCTCTCTCACGGTGACGACCGGTGAAGTGGTCGCGGTCACCGGACCGAGTGGTTGCGGGAAGTCCACCCTTCTCCGGGTCATCGCCGGATTCCAACGACTCGCTGAGGGGTCGGTGTGGTTCGATGGCCAAGACATCGGTGATGTATCGCCACACCGCCGTCGATTCGGAATGGTCTTTCAAGACGGTCAATTGTTCTCACATATGAACGTCGGACGCAATGTCGCATACGGGCTGCAGGCCAGCGGTATCGACAAGGTGAGCACTCGAGAGAAAGTCGAGCAGATGCTCACCTTCGTCGACTTGAGTGGATATCAGGATCGCGATGTGACGACTTTGTCTGGCGGTGAGGCACGACGAGTCGCTCTCGCACGAACATTGATCGTTCAACCGAGACTTCTACTACTCGACGAACCATTGACTGGGCTCGATGCGGACCTTCATGACCAACTGCAGCGCGACCTTGTGACCATGCTCACCGACATGAACATCCCCACGCTGCTCGTCACTCATGACCCACGCGAGGCCTCGACGATCGCGCACCGAACTGTGTCGCTATCGTTACCTCATGGCGACGTACACGGTCGAAGAACTACCACTCAGTGACGTTCTCGATGTGCGCACAAAAGTGTTGCGCAGAGGAACGCCGTCATCGAACCCCTCATACTCTGAGGACAGCGACCCGTCGACAGTTCATCTCGGAGTGCGCGACTCTGGCCAAGTGATTGCAGTGTCGTCGTGGATCGAGAGACCGTTTCCACTCGACCCGACGGCCGTCGCCGTGCAGCTGAAGGGCATGGCCGTCGACGATGCGCTACAAGGCACTGGTATCGGTCGCCTCATCATCGACGCTGGTGAAGATCATGCACGACATCGTCGAGCGTCGATCGTGTGGGCACGCGCACGCGACGCAGCGCTCGACTTCTACACAAAGTGTGGCTATTCCGTCATCGGAGAGATGTTCATGGACGAGGCGACGGGACTACCCCATCACGTAGTGGTCAAGCGACTCACACCTGACTCGTAGTCAAAGAACTTCCTAGTCGACAACTTTCACAGAAGTGGAATAGGACAAGGTCGAATTCTTTGTCGGTGTCACCACCACGTCAAGAGACCATTCTCCGGGATACGGAAGCTGAGCGACTCCGCTCCAGTGGTTCGGACCAAGCTCGATCATGTCCACCGGAATCACGGGAATGTCGCGAGACGGGAGTTGCAGTCGAACTTCGACATCTTCGACGGGGGAAAGTGACCCACCTGGAGGGCTGAACAACGTGTGAATCTCGACAGTGCCGACGCGCGCTGGGCTGACAGTGATGTCAGCGAGAACGCCTCCTTGCACCAATGTCACGGATGAAGACGCACTGCCTGACTCGCCAGATGTCGGAGACGTGGAAACCATGACTGCCGCAAGACTGAGAACAACAACTGCCACGAGCGCCTCGAAGCGCAGCGCACCTTTCAGAGCGCCAGCGTTGCCCTGCGCAAGTCGACGGCGCATTCCCGTTCCTAATGCGACCGCGAGGACGACCAACACGACCTTGGCGAGAAATGCCCGCCCGTACGTCGTATCGAGAACACCACTTCGGTCTTCGATCAGCATCCAGGCTTGCACGACTCCCGTCACGACAACTGTCGGCATTGCCCACGTGAATATGCGAGAGAGCCGTAACAAGAAACCTGCTTCGCCACCTGCTTCGCCCACGCCCAACACGTCGCGGCCCACGACCACCACCGCCAAGAGCGCGCCGATCCAAGCTCCGATCGCCAAAAGATGGACAGCGTCTAGTGCAACGAGTAGCGCTGCCCACGGCCGCACACTCGCATGTCCGCTAGCACTGAAAGACACCACGATGCCGATGAGTGCGACGCTCACCGCGTTCAACCACAACGAGGAACGTCGGCGCAGCGC
>DAIOTI010000233.1:0-3298 GCA_036752105.1 Ilumatobacteraceae bacterium
CTCCACAACTACATCAAAGACGCCAAGCAAGCGATCGCATCGGGAACCTTCGAGGTGACGATCGCATCACAAAGTGACTCTCCAGAATTACCCGATACTCCGACGCAGCCGAGCAGTCAACCCGTGGAGCCTGTCGGCAAGAAGAGGCGGATGAAGAGAAAGTCGGCTCCTGTCGTCCAGGCGGTTACCCCTTCACCCACCACTGCGACTCCCGTTGAGAGTGCGGCGGCTGAGCCTGAAGCTGATTCGGCTCTGGAGGGGGCTGTGGCCATTCAGCCCGAAGAATCCGATGAGAGACATCGACCAACTCACCCGGACTTTAATCCGACTGAATATGTGGTGATTACCAGCTTCTACCAAGGTCAACGCGAAGATCTCAAATTCGAGTTTGCCAAGGTGAACGACGCATATGCCCAGGCGACCAGCAAGTACTCACCAATCAATGGTTTTTGGTCGATGAAACGCGGTTGTGACCACTGTGGAACAAAGTTCGATTACGGCGTGCTGTACATGCACCATCCCACCCAGAAACTCATTCATGTGGGCAACGTGTGCGCTCGCAAGGCCTATGGGATGCTCGATTCAGCCGATTATTTCCAAACTCAAATTGATCAGTTGGATGCGCGATGGAAGGCCTGGCTTGCGCCGCAGACAAAAAGTCTCCTCTGGCGTGTCGGAGTGCAGATCTTGAATGGATTGAAACTGGCGCAAACAGAGTTGAACAGTGCGGTGGAGTTCTTGGCGAAGCGGCCAAAGGCCGAAGCCGCCCAGACAGCTGCCTCAAAGAAGTTTTCCAGATGGACGAAACGAGGGGGACTGGTGTTTCTCCTCCTGATGGCAGCGTCAATTGCCAGCATCTTTCTCACCCCGCTTCCGCTTCTAGCCTTTGCTCTGTTGATGGCAATCTATTCGTCGGGATATATCGCACGAATGATCTATCTCGCCCGTGATTTGGTGCGAATGAGATACCGCCTCGCCCGGATGGAAGATGAGTACGAGCGGGCGTATGAACGTGGAAGGCATGCGGCAAAAGAGATCGTCCGCATTCTTTCTGTTGCGGATCAGTTTGCCGATTGGCAGGTAATTATCCGTGAGGTAGTTCACGTCCCGTTCGGTCGAGAATTGACATTTCAATCAGGCGAGTTGTCGGTAGGAGAAATTCGACGTCCTCCAAGTTTCGTGCTTGCTTCTGCTTCGCCGGAAGACTTTCAGCAGATGCGTCCCTTTCTCAACGCTCGTAGTCAGACCATTCACTCTGGATGGCTCACTGAGATCATGGATGTCCTTGGGTCAGAATGGAAGATTGGCTACCAGAATTCGCGAATACTGAGTTCGGGAGACAACATTTTGCCCGAAGCCGATAACGCTTCCTCGGAGAGTGTTGTTGGGCGGCATCCTTTGACGAATGAGGACGTGTTTTATCCGCGCGCAGATTTCCGACGGCGTCTGGTGGGCGGCCGACTGCAGACAAATCTTGTGAAGCAAAAGTCCCAGATGATCGCAGACGACTTACGTCGCACTCCAGTGGAGACCCTTCTCGGGAAAGTTGAGATCAATGGACCTGGCAGTGCACTGACAGGTATGACCGTGAAAGAGTTTCTCTCGAGTTTGGCGACTCCACCAGAAGAAGCAGTGTCGTACCTACCTGACCTCGTGAGCGATCTAGCGCCTCATCTCAGGAATTCGACACCGAAGATGATTCTTCCGCGCTATGACGAATTGGCCGACCAGGTCGGTCACGTTCAGGTTGAGCCTGGGGTGGAATTCACGGCAGCAACGTGGATTGTCGAACTGTCCGACCCGATCGGACCGATGTCGTCTCTTCGTGGCTATGTTGCACCGGTATTTGAGTCCGCTCGCGAACAAGAGACAGAAACCTGGAGCTAGTTGTGACCGGGGTACTCGCCTACATCGCATTCGTGATGATTCTCACTGTGTGGTGTCTGGGGTGGCTCGGTGTCAGTGCCTTAATTGGGTCACTTCTTGATGTGCCGGCCAAGGTGTCGGTCGCATCCGGGGTAATCCTTGGACCGTTGGGCGTGTTGTTCGTGCTTCTATCGGGCGTGATTCAGAAGCGCCAGGCCCGAATTGCCGGTCGGCCCGCAAAAACTTCAGCGACTGCGACGCCCTTCACGGGAGATCCTTTCGCATGAGCGATCCGTTCGCTGACCCATTCGCAAGTTCATCGGCCACGAGTTTTACACCACAGAATGTGAGTGTCGTGAACAACGGAATACGACGCTCATTGTTGCCTGTTTCATTGTTGCTCGTCTGTTTCACCGGAGCGACGATGCCGTGGGTGCTGCTGAGGCCCTTCGGCGACAATCGTCGGGGTTTTAACGTCACCGACGTTCCTGGTGGGATGGGAATCATCTGGACATTGGTGGTATTGGCCTTCCCCGGATTGATTTTATTTCTTGCTGGCAAGAAGTCCGGACTCATCGTGATGGCAATCGCAGGCGGCGTGTTGGGTTGGATGGCGACAATCTCGGGTCTCTTGTTGGGCGTGATCACATCGATCCTTCCATCATTCGAACTTGCGGGCATTGACATGACCAAAACACAGGTGGGGCAGGGTCAGGGAGTCCCGATCACGGTTCTTGCCAGTTTGATCCTTGGTTTCATCGCGGTTCAGTCGATTCAACGTGATTCCGAAAACGCCACCTCATTTCGTGTGCCCATCGCTCCTCTTCTTGCATTGACGCCATTGATCCTTCTGGCTGTCAACCATCACACTGAATGGCTCAAACTGGGAAGTGAAGAGACGTCCTTCGTCGCCGGCGTGCCCGGAGATTCTTTGTACGGAAGTGGACTCCTTCTGATCGGTGCATGGATCGCAGTCGGCACCTGGATCATCACGTTGGTTCTTCGCCAACGGCTGGTGTACCTCTTCGCTGCGTCGCTCTCCGCCGTTGTTGGAGGTGTCTCGCTCGTGTACTCGATTCTCGTCTGGTTCGGAGGAAAGACCTTGGTCTGGTTGATGCCGAATTCGGTCGAGGGTTGGTCGTCACTCCGAGTGGCGCCGGGTCTGTACATCACGATGGCGTCCGCACTGCTCCTTCTTGGAGTTTCTCTCGCAACGTTCATCCCGTCCACGACCGATCGGACAGTGAAAGTCAACACCTCTGCGACTCTCGGTACGCGGACTGCCAGAACCTCCGATATTGCTGGAGCAGTGGTTCTACTGTTGATTTTGGTTTACGTGGTGATGCGAAACGTGATGTGATGCTTGGAAATCTGCGGCAGTGGACATGGTCGAACCAATTGTTTGCGTCCGCAGCGGTATTGAGCGCTGGAG
>DAIOTI010000234.1:0-3290 GCA_036752105.1 Ilumatobacteraceae bacterium
TTGCGAGTTGTGTGACATCACCCACGGCACATTCCGGCGCAAGCGTTCATGGGATGTTGCGTGCGACCAGGCCGGCATCATCATTGATTTGTTACACCGCGACGAGGCGACACCTGATCAACTGCACGCTGCAGGTGACTTACCCGCGATCGTCAGCAACGACGGAGACGCCTGGCGTCTCGTTGCAGGGCCAGCAGAACTAGCAGCGTGCAACCGAGACCCCGAGCGCCTGATGGCGCTGTTGACTACTTCGTGACGGTCAAGTCGAGCGATGCGCGGTTCATTCCACCTGTGAGCATCTGACCCGACGCGTTCAACTGCATCGTCCACTTCTTACCGACAGGCGCTGCGTCATATGTGGCAGCACCGACGCAGGTGCGAAGGTCGATGGTGAACGACAACTTCGTCGCTGACGGTGACGTGTCGCTGTCGGTCGCTTGTTTGTCGGTGAGTGGCGCGAGACGGTTGCCCATGTCGCTTGCATCTGCACCAGTAGCCGCCGTGAACGAGTCGTACGCGCTGTAGCTGGCGATGTCACACGGTGTGTCCATCGTTCCTTCACCCGTCATGATGATGCCGTAGCGCAGACCACCCATGTCCTTGAACGTTCCGGTCTCACCGGTGGTGGCGAGACGTTGCGGACGGAAGAAGGTGAGTGCCAACTTGCCGGTGGAATCTGGCGTCAAGTTGCCGCCGGTGTACGCGACACCGTTCACGGTGGTCAACCCAGGCACAGTGACCGCATGCGGGTTGAGCATCATGGTCACCGACTTCTCACCAGCATCAGTACCGAAGCGCAGTGTGTACACGTCGCCGGGCTTCACATTGGTGAGCGTGTTCGCTCCTTGGTTCGGGAACACACTTGCTTGCCAGTTCACTCCACCACTCGGGTCGTTGCCTGTGTTTCGGTTGCCGAGATACAGCGCATTGCCGTTCCCACCGGGGTTGGTGCCGAGCGCAGTGTCGAGTCCAGCGGTCGGTGGTGCGCCAGCGGTCTCTACTTTGAAGCCACCGTTGTAGGTGTTCCAGGCAACTCCGGTGTTGCTGTTTTGCAGGTGAGTGTTGGTGTTCGTGGCCGTCGGCGCAGAACCACCGCAATACACGAGGTTTCCGCAGTCGACCCACACCCACTTCACGCCGTTCAACGATGCTTGACCAAGAAGATCACGATTACCCACGAAGAACTGAATGGCGTAGTTGCCAGATGTTCCGAGAACCGCGTTCACGTTCTCTGGTGTGAGACCAGTGCTGACCGATGCATTGAACAACGGGTTACTACTACGAACCGCAATCCACGGGTTCATCGCCGCTGACTGAGTGGTGGTCTTGTCGACGGCGTCGACTTCCTGGTCGCCGTCGTCGTCGGCGTCGAGTGCGTTCGGTAGACCGTCATTGTCAAGGTCGCCACCCATGGCGATGTTCGCATCTTGCGACGACGCAATCGAAGTGCCCTTCACTGCTTTGCCACATGCGTTCATCTGCGCAGTCGTCACCTTGACGATGCCGGCAGTTCCTGCACTGAGTGGCTGACCAGATGCGCCTTTGGCGAGCACCGCAGATCGTGTGTGCACGGTGGACACCGGTGCTTTGGCCGGAATGGCAAAACCCTGTGCCGAGTTCAACTTCAACGTGCCGAGCTTCACCGACTTGCCGGCGAGTTGATGGTGCGAGCACGTGCTCTTGCCGACCTTCTCTTTGCCGATCACGATGGGGCCCACGTAACGGTTCGACGAGTCGACCATCTGCAACGTGGCACGCTTTGCTGCTGTTGCCGACGTACGCAGACTGAATGACCCACCGGCATCGACAGCCGACACGAGTGACTGTCCACCGGCTCCGACCATGACGACTTTCCAACCCGACGCTGCGGCACCCAGCTTTCCGGTCACCGTCACGACACCTGCGCCTTGTGCCGGTGACACTGTCGCGAGCGACAGACCAAAAGAGGCACAGACCATGACGGCAACTGCGCTCACACGACGCTTCACGACGCCACCAAATGACCGAACCTGACGAGACGCAGACACGACAACCCCCACATGAAAAGTTTTCAATAAGGAAATTACGACTCATCCCACCAAGTGTCAAGGGTTCCGGGGCTGTGAGCGGGCCTAGGCGTCAGGGGCAAAGGAGAAGATCACCCGAGCAGCCAAGTCGCGCCACGCATCGGGGCTGGGGCGACTGTCGGGGGTCAAGTCGGCAAGCACCAAACCCAACGGAATGGCTTCGACGACCAGCGCGATTGCCTTCGCATCGAGGTTCGGGTTCACGAGGCCCATCTGCTGCCCGAGCTCGATGGTCGACACCAGTGCGCCACTCAACCTGGCTTGCTCTTCGGCGATGCGGTTCCATAAGTCGGGGTTGTGTCGCGCCGCCGACAGCACCGCTAGCCGATTCCACCGGCTGACGACTCGTTGTGGTTCTTCGACGCCACCGAAGATGTCGATGGTGTCGTTGCCAAGATCATCAGACGTGGTGTTGGCAGTGACTGCGTTCATGAAGTTCTCAATGTCACGTGCGGCAATTTCAATGAACTGCTGCGCGCGCACATGAGCGATGATGTCGTTTCGATCTTTGAAGTAGTGGTACAGAAGTCCTACGGCTACTTCGCATCGCTCGGATAGTTCAGTGACACGAAGCGCTGCTTCGCCACGTTGTTCGATGATCGCGCGTGCTTCAGAAAGTATTCGCTGCGCGACCTCTGACAGGTCAGAAGAGTCTGGTATGACCACTGCCATATGACTCATCGTAAGGTATGTGCGTGACATTGGAGAAAGCAGTGGTGGTCGGTGCGTCGCTCGCGGGTGTACGAGCGTGCGAAACATTGCGACACGAAGGCTTTCAATGCGACATCGTTTGCATTGGTGATGAAAACCATGTGCCCTATGACAGACCGCCCCTCTCGAAGAAGTTTCTCTCTGGTGAATGGGATGCCGACCGCATCTCTCTCCGAAGGCCAGACGCCATCGCAGAGCTCGGTGTGCAATGGAAGACAGGCGCCAAGGCAGTTCGTCTGAACTCGGGTTCAGGAATAGTTTCTCTCGAAAACGGCGATGAAGTGTCATATGACGGTCTCATCATTGCTACTGGTGGAACAGTGCGTCGTCTTCCGAATCAACCGAACATCTCTGGCGTGTATGTATTGCGCACACTCGATCAGGCAGCGGCACTGCGTGATGATCTGCGCGAAGGGTCGCACCTCGTAGTTATTGGCGCCGGTTTCATCGGTCTCGAAGCAGCAGCCACCGCAGCCCAACGCGGCGTGAATGTGACCGTGCTCGAAGGGCTTC
>DAIOTI010000235.1:0-3282 GCA_036752105.1 Ilumatobacteraceae bacterium
CTCATCAAGGTGGAAATGACTGACGCATGGGTGTGGGACATGTACCGCAAGAGCCGATTCGTGCCGAAGGCACGCGTGCTGAGCTTCAAGGACGTGAACGTCGAGGAGTTGCCAACCGACGAACTGCTCGATACGGGCAAGCTCTAGCCGCGCAGCGACTTGCCCGTGCACGTTGGGCCGAAGAGTTGGTCGCTCGTTGGTATCGACAACAAGGTTTTGACATCCTTGCCATGAACTGGCGCATGTACGGGGGTGAACTTGATGTCGTCGCGCGACGCAGCAATCTGCTCGTGGTGTGCGAAGTCAAAGCACGAGCCAATCATGCATTCGGGTCACCGGCTGAGGCTCTCACGCCACGAAAACAGCAGTTGGTTCGTCGCGCTGGACGCGCCTTTATCGATGCGCATGCACTACGCGGATGTCTAGTTCGTTACGACTTGGCATGTGTCACAGGCACGCGACTCGAAGTGCACATCGATTCGTTCTGACTCACTCGACGAGGTTGATCTCTTCCAGATTCGTCGAATCCTGAATACGGAACAACCGAAGCGAAGTGTCCTTGTCGTCCGCACGGCGGGGAAGTAGTCCCATGAATCGCTGAGCCCCATCACGCTCAATCGCAGCAGATAGTCCGACGATCATGTCGCCGTCTGCCAAAGCGAACCAATCGTCGGCTGCTATCGCCGATTGAAACTCCCCGCGCACCAGAATCTTGCGTTTCTGTGCTGCGATGTCGGGGTCGAGTCTTGCTGTGACGGCACCACCATTGATGGTGAAGTCAGAGAGCGAGCGACCACGTAAGGAATCATGAGGAGTTTGTGAATACAAAGGCTCGAGAAAGTCAGCAGGGTCGCTTAGTTGATGACCGAGCACCTTGGTCTCTGAGAAGAATTTCTGTGCGTCATAGGTGGTCTTCTTCTCTTTCCGCTTGCCTGCACCGAATGGCTGGTTGACGAAATACAGAGTCTTTGTCGAAAGTTGTTCCTGAGACTTGTCCCTCGGTAGCAATCCGTCCATCTTCCACGGCACGCCAAGGTCGAGCTGCTCATTCAAGATTGGCAAGAAGTCGACATTCTCGACGTTGTTGTCGTCGATCACTCCGTCGGTCTGGCCTGGAAGGTGAACGAACAGAGGTACACGCATGAGGTCAGTGCCGTTCGAGTAGTCACCCACGGCAGACCGCCGATGCGTATTGGCGTCAAACGATGCGCCATGGTCTGCAGCAACCACGACGAGCGATTGATCGAAGAGCCCACGTTCGACGAGAGTGTCGATCATCTTGCCGAGAAGTCGATCTAAGTACTGCACCTGCAGGATGTGGCGCTGTTCTTTGACGCGCGACTCCCACGCCGTCTCAGTGGACACCCAGTCGCGTTCGAATGTGGTCTCGTAGCTCGAGCCGTCGGGCCAGAAGATCCACGGCTGGTGAGGCAGAAGTAGATGCAGGAAGTTGAAACCTGGGCGCTCGGATGGCTGCACATTCTTCAGCCATGCGTCGAAACGACCCTCTTGAAAGAGCGACACCACGTTAAGCACGTCGGTCTGTGGAATAGATGTGATGGTGCCGATCTCGGCTGTCGGTCCGGCTTGGTCCTGTTGTTCGACGTTGAAGATGGCAAGTTCGTTCTCTGGCGTTCTGTCGAGGCGCTGTCGCATGACGTCCCAGAGCTGCTTCGTCAATCCACGCCAGTCGGTCGACGAGTCACGCGACGTGGTGGCGAGTGGGCACTGACTCTCAGGGCAAAGCCTGGTCACGAGCTCTGACACGTTCATCGTGTGTGTCCCCGACACCAAGGAAAAGAGTGTCTCGGGGTGGTCCGAATAGATGCTTGCTTTGCCTTGCACTGGCTTCTTACCGGAGAGAAACGACGGCACCGCAGAGTGTGTGATCTCTGACGTCGAGGAAAAGTTCCGATACCACGTCGACGCGCCGGCAAGTCGGGCAAAGTTCGGGAAGCGCACCTCGTCGATGTCGCCACTGCCATTCAGAAGCGACTGCAGCGGGAACTCGTCGAGCACCAGCATGACCACAGGTGCCTTGAGATGAACGACCGAGTTGTTACTGGAGGCCGACGCACGAACATAGCGACCCGTGGGGGAGTCGTAGAAGAACAATGAGGTTGCAAGAAGCGGAGCGAGCGCGAGTAGTCGTAACCAGCGTCGCAAGGATGAAGACACGAGGTATGCAGCTATCGCGACAACACTCGTGGTGGCTGCAACCGTGAGGTAACGCTTGCCACCCAAGTCGATCACATTCTTCATGATCTGTGCGATGAACACCGCTAGCAACACGGACACCACGATTCGCTCAACGAGTTTTCCAAGTCGCGACAGAAAACGACTCGTCACGATCCACATCACGAGTGGAGGAGCAATGACAAGTGTGAGTGTGAAGAAAATGATGCCTTGCTGTGTGAAATGACGTGAGACGAAAGCGTCGGGGTTGTCGCCCAACAAGTCGAGCAAAGGTTGCGAGACCGCAATTCCCCACGCTGCGAACAACTCGATGAAGGCACCGAGCCGCCAGCGACTCACGCGTTCTTCGGTCGCCGTCTTGTCCAACATGCCTTATGCCAGTGTCGTCGTAGGTCTGGTGCCTGACTCGGTACAGCCACCACGTGTCCGCTACCTGAAGGGATCGTCTGATGGCAGCCCGGGCAGACGTAGTCCTTGAGCGCCTCGTACGGCTGGACCCGCCGCACCTCGACGGTGCCATACAGCCCGTCCCAGATGCTCACTTTCATCGTGATCAGCCCGCGAATGCCCAAGCAACGAGTGCGACACAGGCTGCAACTGCAGCGACCACGAACCAAATGTCGCTCTTGCGCGCCACGCGTCGTCGCTGAGGGTCAAATCCCATGACGCAAGTATCGTCGGAATGGTCGTCGAATAGTCGACATGGACAGCTGAAACATGGGGGTCACATGGCACTTGTCGAAATCACACGGCGAAACGTGGCCGACGAGGCTGATGTCGCGACGATCACTTTGAATCGCCCCGAGAAGAAGAACGCCATGAATGGCCCACTTCAAGGCGAACTCGTCGAAGCGTTACGTGAGGTGTCGACGCGTGCGACCGACCGGGCGGTGGTGTTGACCGGCGCCGACGGCAACTTCTCGTCCGGAGGCGACCTGTGGGGCGGTACTGACGATGTGCCGAAGTCGCCTCTTCACGGCATGCACACGACAGGTTCCATCACCTCCACCATCTCTTCGATGCACAAGCCCGTCATTGCCAAAGTGCGTGGATATGCGGTCGGAGCCGGCTGCAACATCGCACTCG
>DAIOTI010000236.1:0-3272 GCA_036752105.1 Ilumatobacteraceae bacterium
CTCTTGAGATGTACGTTGACCCCGACGTCCCGTCGCTGGTCATTTCCTCCGACCTCACTGCCTTTATCGATCAGTACGGTTCCAAATTGCACGCGGTCATCGTCGATGCGCAACAAATCACGCACCATCGTGACGTAGCGGTCCTCAAATACTCGCAATGAGACGGCGTCTCCCGGTACGAACACCGTTCCCAATGGAAACATCGGGTGGTCCAAAATCATTGACACACCAATGTCAGGGCAACAGCGTCTCGACTGTCGGATTGACTGAGGCACGAACTGTCGCATCGACGAGCGCATTCCACACTGGTCGGAACTTCGCCGACTGGTCAATGCCGTCGGAATTCATGATGAGGACCAACTCGACTGGCTCTCCCCCTTCGACTGTCATGTAGCCCGCAAGAGCTTTGACGCCAGACAGCGTTCCCGTCTTTGCCACCAGACGACCTCGAGCCTGCGACGAGGTGTAGTACTCACGAAGTGTGCCCACCTCGCCTGCGATTGAAAGTCGATTAACAAAGACATCACGATTTGTCGCGAGGAGTGACGACACGAACTGACACGTGACCTTGTTTCCGGAGGCGAGACCAGAACCATCCAATTGGGTCAGCGCTGATGTGTCGACACCGAGCTCCGCAACCGAATCCTTGACGACCTCGAGTCCTGCAGCAGAAGTGCCGGCACCTTTCTTGGCGACACCCATCTCCTTCACTAGTAACTCCGCAGTGTTGTTGTCTGAATTGACGAGCATTTCTCGTACAACTTGTCCCATGTCGACAGACGTGATCGTGGCAATGCTCGGCAATCCTGCCGGCATCGGCTCGCGCATCGATGTGCCGACCACGGTGACACCACGCAGACTGAGAAGCGTCCGAAGATCAGTGGCCGCCGCGAGTCCCGGGTCGTCGGGTTTCAAGAACTGCCCCAATTGCGCACCATCGGCGACCATCAGCGCGCCAAGTGGTCCGGCCTCGACGCCATAAAAGTCGCTCGGCCACGATGGAAGGAATCGTTGATCGTCGTAGCGGTCGTCCACTGGAACGATCGAGCCATTGATGACTTTCCCCCCTGTCGCGACGACGGCATCGGCAAGTGTCTCGAGGAACGTGGGCGTCAAAGTCGGATATTTCTCAGCCAGGACGTAATCGCGTCGCACCAGGAGTGGATCGCCGGCACCAACGAGATACACGTTGCCGGCGACCACGCCATTATCTACGAGACCGTTCAGAGAAGTCGTGTATGTGGTGTCGGCTCCGAGTGCCTTGATTGCGCCGGCGGCCGTCACCAATTTGATCACGCTCCCAGGAGTAACGCTGATGTCACTGTTGACTGATGCCAGACGCCTCCCGAGCCAATCAACTGTGAGGCATGAGCCGCTGGGCATGAGTTCCTCGACGCGGCTCAAGCGGTCCTTCAGGCGGCTCGTGCGGACACCGACAGAGAGCACGTCGGGAAAACGTCTCACCGAAAGCACTGGCACACGTGGCTGCTCAAAGACGCTCACAGTCGTGTCTGGAACAGTGCGTGCTGCAACCGAGGACGTCAACAGGTACAGACCACCGAGAAGAACGGCACCAAGCACCCCGAGAACGAGCACGACCCGCGAGGGATTACCCGCTCTGCGGCGATTACTTGTTTGCGACACCGGTGTGTAATGCATATCGATACAGGTGTCCTAGAGCCGTCACGGCACGATTACCACTCGGATAACAGAGTCGTCCGGTGCTACGGACAGCTTCGACACCGGCATTTGAAGGATCAGCTACGGCGAGTTCCGTCGCCACCAGAATCGGCTTTCCGGTTGACAACGACAACTCGTGTGCCGCCTCAGCGAAGCGTGCATCCTGGCGCTCGTGGTATGTCACGATTCGTTCCAGCCCGTGATCAGGATAAAAACGACCCTCCTTCATGAGTCGCCCTTGGTTTGCTTGGATGCCGAGCCCCAAGTAGACGATTGCGTCGACATTTTCATGCTTTGCGATCATCTCCATCACTTCCGGAATGGTGTCTCGCGTCTCGCCTCCAGCACAATCAACCGGATTGTTGCGACTCCATCGTGGTGGAAGTTTCGTGTCGATCTCTTGAAGCAGGTCTTCAGGTAAGGCAAGCAACTCAAGCAATCCATCGCGCGCGATGGCATCCGACGTGACAACACCCCAACCTCCAGCAGTAGTGAGCACCACCACCCTCGGACCTCGTGGAAGTGGCTGCGTTGCGAAACTTGCTGCCGCTTCGTATGCCTCTTCGACTGTTGCTGCTCGAGTGATGCCGTACGCCTTGCAAGCGCCGTCGAACACAGAGTCGTTCGCTGCGAGCGCTCCGGTATGGCTCGCTGCGGCACGTGCACCCTTCTCGGTCGCTCCACCCTTCACGACCACGACTGGCTTGTTGATCGCTACCGCACCCAATCGCTCCATGAGCGCGCGGCCATCGGTGATGCCTTCTACATATGCAAGCGACACTTTGGTCTTGTCGTCTCGGCCGTACCACTCGACGAGATCAGCAACACCAAGGGCAGCAGCGTTCCCCGCCGACACGGCTCGACAAACCCCGACGCCGGTCTGGCGCGCGTAGTTCATGAAGGAAGAGACGAAGTTTCCACTCTGGCTGGCAATCGAGATTGCACCTAAAGGCGGATACGGGGCGACGATCTGCGCACAGAGAGACACCGGCGTAGAGACCACCCCTTGTCCATTGGGGCCGGCCATCAACATGCCCAGTCGGTCTGCGTGAGCCACGAGTTCTTGCTCCGCCGCTCGACCATCATCGCCAGCTTCGCCGTATCCGGCGGAGGTCAAGAACGCCGCCTTCACCCCCTTCTCGGCACACGCGGTCAGCAATGCCTGATTGGTTGATGCCGGCGTGCACACGAAAACGAGATCAATGGCATCACTCGGCAGATCGGCCACATCCGCGACGGTTTGAACACCCAGCACGGTCTCAGCTTGGAGATTGGTGCCGAAGACTTGACCGCCGTAACCGCTTGCGAGGATGTTGTGCAACGAGACGAAACCGAACTTGCCCGGATGTGTCGATGCACCAGCGACGACGACTCCACGTGGCTCAAAGAATGCCCTGAATTGATCATCGCTGTACGGTTTTCTTTGCGATTCTCGCCTCACATAACTCGGCTCTCCTGTGGTGGTGCGCTCTACCAATGCATCGACTGCGACGACCGAGCCGTCTGGGCGCACGATCAGAGGATTGATGTCGATCGAGGCGACGTCCGGATGCGCCTGCACGCAATCTGAGAGTCCACGTATGGTTTTCACC
>DAIOTI010000237.1:0-2391 GCA_036752105.1 Ilumatobacteraceae bacterium
TGAATCGCCAAGTGTCAGTCAGTTGGACGCCCGCAGCTGCCGAGTCCGCAGCTCCTCAACTCGTCATTCTTGATCCGGCTAAGGACAATCGTGCGGTGTATTGGAGAGACGCTGCTCCTGGAAGGGTGGTCTTCATGGCGAGCGTGTTCCCACCTAATCAGACCTTTACTGCCGTCATTCGAGAGCCAGACGGCAATGGGGGAGTTGTTGAGTCAAATAAGAAAGATTTCATTCCAAATTCCACGTCTGCAGTTGAGAATTTTCAACTGATCGAACCATCTAACTTCAGCATCACACCAAGTGGGACCTCGGTGTCGTTCGATTGGCAATTTCCGATGAATCACGTATCTCATACGGAACAACTTGCATACCTCATCACATCGACCGATGATGGTCGGCCTTTCACCATCTACGCCGGTAATTCGAACAGTGTTTCTACGACGCTTAAAGCTTTCCAGCCTGGAGTTGAATACGAATTTGTCGTCAAGCAGGTGTTCTTAGGGGCAGACCAAAGACCGCTTGACGATTCGGCGTCTCTGTCGTCGAACGCGGTTCGTGTCGTTCCAAGACAAGCTCTAGATGATGTGACACGGACTCGAGAGCAGTCAGAGTGTGATGTCGATCCGGTCATTTCGGTTGACAAGACCGAAGGGGTCACCACCGGTGACTTGGTCGGAGTCAAAGTCACTCACCCATGTCTGTCGTCTAGTGCCGCCGACGATGTGATTGCCACTATCGGCATCGAGTCAGAGGGTGTAGAGAGGTTCGCTATGAGTCGCTGTGTTGGCAGAGACGATCGCTTCCGCCGGTGTGATGCAGGCACTGGCTCCACGCTCTTTGACGCCAAAGGATTTTTTGAGCCTGGCAACATACGCATCTCGGTCAACTTCGCCATGGTGTATCTCGGTCTGAATATTGAAGAAGAAGATGTGTTCATCAACCGTTCGGTATCAGTCAGGTTCGACGTCACGGGTGATCCAGTCTGTGGCATCGACGACATCACGGTGACGGCTACATACGCGAGTATTAGTTGCCCGGAGGGCGTAAAGGCCGCAGTCACGACTGCCTCGAGAGAGATGCTGGTCAATCAAGATGAAGACGAACTGGAAAGGTCAACTGTCATTTTGACCTCAGGTCAACGAGTGCCGTTTGAAAAGCGTCTCGAGAGCTGGACGCCCGTATTGCTTGAGGTAGACAGAGGTTTCGGTGGCGATGGTGGTATCGCTTTCTTCTGCGACACCGATTGCGGGAATTCGCTTAGCAGTTGGAATCTGCCGATCAGCGTGGACGACCAGGGTTTCACCTTGGATCGGGACAGATTGAAAGTCCCCATGTGCCCGAATGAAGATGTCATGTTCGAGAAGAACGAAATTGATTTCGAGGCGGTCGCATTCAGGAAAGTACAGAACGGGTTGTACGCCGAGACGTTTGACAACTACAAGGAGAATGGATCCGTCATTCTCGGTGTCAGCGAAAGTCAACTTCGTGGGGCTTGGCCGTCTGGTGATTTCATCGTCGTGGTCGCGGTGTCTTTGCCGTGTGGAAAAGGCTCGAATGTGTTCAATTTCGCAGTCCTGAATCCGCCACCTGCCGCGCGAGCCGGCACACCGACGCCGACTGATGTTGAGGCTGCACCGCTTGCAAATCTTGGACTTCTCGGTGACGCCACGGTGGCTGGACAGTTCGTCGCACCAGCGAATGCCAACTACATCGTGTTGAGTGATTCTGACAAGGCGGCGGCACGTGCGAATGAGATGTCCGTTCGGGTAGACGACGGTGAGTGGGTGTCACTTGGTGGAGTGTTCACCTCCGGATTCTCTGTGCCGATCACGGGGAAGAAGTTGCACATTCGCAGGACCATCGAAGGGAAAGAATCGGTCTTCACGCGCGACATCGTTCGCTCCGATGAGGGCGACATTGGCATGGCAGTTCTGCAACCAGGCGGTGCATCACCGGTGGTCGTCAGCGGAAGTCAGGCTGTATTAGGAGTGACCTTGACTGATGCTGGGCAGAGTGGTTCACCAATCGTGCCTGCGATCATCGTTGCGCTCTTGACCATCCTCGTTCTCGGAGGCGGCGCAATGGTGCTTCGTCGTCGAAAGGCTGTGGGCTAATTCACCATCTGACAGTGGTGCACCAGGCGTAGCCTTGGCAGTCGTGGGTAGCCAGCAACAGACCATCGCGTTCCTCGGACCTGCAGGAACGTTCACCGAGCAGGCGTTGTTGACTCAGGCTGACCTGGCCACGCTCGAACGACGACCATTTCGCACCGTTCCCGATGTGCTCGATGCGGTCACGCAAGGTGAAGTCGATCTTGGTTTTGTTCCCATCGAGAACAGCATCGAAGGAACTGTCAACTTTACGCAAGACGCGCTGGTGTTCGACCACGAC
>DAIOTI010000237.1:2401-3262 GCA_036752105.1 Ilumatobacteraceae bacterium
TGTTGATTCAGCGCGAAGTGGTGTTGAACATCCGCCACTGTCTGCTTGCTGCCCCAGGGGTAACACTTGGCGACATCACGTCGATTTTGTCGATTCCAGTTGCCACTGCACAGTGTCACGAGTATCTGCGCAAGAACTTGCCGAACGCTGCACTTTATGCGGCGCACAGCACCGCAGATTCGGCACGGGAAGTGTCAGAGCGCGTGAAAGCCGGAGAGAAGTCGGTGGCAGCCATTGCACCAAGCGTTGCTGCTGGGTTGTATGGCTTGTCGGTGGTTGCTGAAAACATCGAAGACCACTCTGGGAATCAGACGCGTTTCATCTTGGTGGGGAAGGGTCACATTCCGCCTGCGACCGGTCATGATCGAACAGGCATAGTTGTATTCCAGCGCGCCGATGAACCGGGTTCGTTGATCTCGATTCTCCAGGAGTTCGCTGCTCGTCGAATCAACTTGCAGCAGTTGTTGTCGCGACCCACCAAAGCCGGCGGCCTCGGCGACTATTGCTTCATCATGTATGCCGATGGCCACATCAGCGACGAACTGATGGCCGATGCGCTGCGAGATCTGCACGCCAAGCAAGGCGGAGTGAAGTTCTTAGGCTCATATCCCGCTGCCGGCGAGCATGCCCACAGCGCTCGCGAACATGCCGATGCTCGCTGGCAACAGGCAGATGACTGGGTGAGCGAGCTCCGCACACGCATTCGCTGATGAATTCGAACCGCCGGTAGGTTGGCGGACGGAACGGTGGCAGAGCGGACAAATGCACCCGCCTTGAAAGCGGGAGGCTCACAAGGCCCGGGGGTTCGAATCCCTCCCGTTCCGCTGAATCTTCCAACGAGTCAATGCACCGGTGCAGTAT
>DAIOTI010000238.1:0-3258 GCA_036752105.1 Ilumatobacteraceae bacterium
GAGGCGACGCCGAGAATCGAACTCGGATAAACGGCTTTGCAGGCCGCTGCGTAAGCCATTCCGCCACGTCGCCGAGCAGTCGCAATGCGACCACGCGACCTTGAATGTACCGCTTGACCGCATGAATCCCAAGAAGTCGATGCCGATCATGGGCACGATAACCGCGTCAACGCCCACAAAGTGCCAACCTATGCCGATGCGCATTCGATTCGCCCTCTTGTCACTGCTCACCCTCAGCGTGCTCGGTTGTTCGTCGTCTGATTCAGACAACGGCACCGAGGCAAGCGCGACTTCAGAAAACTCCGCAGAGGCATACTTCGATCGTGGCCCGCATCCGGTCGGTGTAAGCACGCTCTCACTCGAACGCGGGCCAAAGGTCGAAGTGTGGTATCCGGCAGTCGAAGGAACTGTCGGCACAGACACTTACGACGTCCGTGATTACACACCCGACGCAATCAAAAAGATCCTCACCGGCGATGCACCGGCGACATTCACGATCGACGCGGGTCGTGATGTCGACGTTGCCGAAGGAAAGCACCCTGTCGTATTGTTCAGCCACGGATACTCAGGAATACGAGTGCAGAGCAGTTTCATCACCTCTCACTTGGCGAGCTGGGGAATGGTCGTCATCTCGCCCGACCATTGGTCACGAGACTTGAACCACGTGTTCGGCAACAACCCGGTCGGCGACCGTGAATCTGCTGTTGCCGACCTCTTTGACTCTCTCGATCTTGTTGCAGCGGACCCCCGCTTCTCAGAGGCAGTCGACGTGGAGCGTCTGATCGCTGTCGGCCATAGCGCCGGGGGCGGTACGGTCGCGCGTGCTGCACGCGACGAACGCATTGACGGCTTCGTTTCTATGGCCTCTGGTGCACTCGAGTCGAACGATCAATCGACCAACGAAGATGTTCCACAAAAACCGACGTTTTATATCGCTGGCCGCGCAGACCAGGTGACGCCAGTCGACACTGTCACTCGCCCAGCTTTTGATGCAGCTGCATCACCATCCCTTCTCTGGGTGATGGACAAGGTCGGGCACAATGGCTTCGACGACTTCTGCACCTTCGGCAATGGCAAAGGCATCATCGGCGTCGCCGAAGCATCAGGACTGGGCGCACTTCTCTCTGCACAACCTCAGTTCAAATCCTTGGGCGAAGATGGATGCGTCGGAGACGTGGCACCGAGCACGGTTGCCTTCCCCATCATTCGTCACGCGATCACCGCTTGGTCACGACATGTCCTCGGACTCGACAAAACTGCGATCGACCTCGGTCCTTCTGTTGCGACAAGCTACGCACTACCTATCGAAATCGTCACCAAGTGACACCTCGCAGCGGAAGGCAACAGGAAGTGCCCGTCCTCACGGTCGACGTGGGGACGGTCCTCTCGTCAGCATCGGATTTCCAGGGTCACCCGTAGCAATAACTAGCGCGATGGTGTGCGCCCCTGGCGTCATCGAGGACTGGGACAGAATCGTGCGGAAGTACACATTGCTGCCCGCTCGAGCACCACTTAGCTCGCCGATGAATCCGGCCACTTTTCCGTCGACAAGGAACAACCCGACAGCGTCCTTCGGCAAGGTCTTGGCCACACGTACTCGGCCGTCGACCTGCATGGGGGTCATAGAGAACCGTTTTGACGGAATGTTCTTGAATACCGACTGTTGAGTCGGACTCCACGATGCGATGTAGTCGTCATCCGCGGATGGCGAGACGACCTTGCCGAGCAGCGGCGCATAAGGAGTGACAGCGGCGATGCCGTCCACACCAAACTCGCTTCCAACCCACTCGTTGTAGAACTCTGCGCGGGCAACGACTGCGTCGGCGCCGCTCGACATCGATGTCGTACCTTCGAGCCAGATCACCTCGCGAGTCGTGCGAGTCGGACAACCAGAAGCTAAGTCGACTCCGTCGAACGTCCAACCGGCGTCGATTCCCGTTGCCGCCGCCACGGTCGGCAAGAGATCAATTCCCATCACCGGACAATCATCGACCTTCGCGGTGGATTGATCGGGGTACTTGATGAAGAGCGGTGTTCGGTATATGTCTTCGAGCGAGCCGAGGTTCTTCGGGTTCACTGTCTTTCGTTTCCACTCACCTAGTTCAAAGGTCATTCCGTGGTCCGAGGTGACGATCAACATCGTGCGATCCCAGTTGGCCGAACGCTTCAATTTGGTGACGAGATTGTCCACGAGCGAGTCTGCAGCAGCAGCTTGCAGCAAAAACTCTTGATACTCGTCACGAGCAGTATCGAGCACGTCACCTGTCTTCTTTTCCGACCCGAGCCATTTGTGTTTGCGCAGATCCGGAGTCAGCTCCCATGGGCGGTGTGGAAGTAGTGCATGCACGAAATGCAATGTCGGACGCGACGATTGCGCTGCTCGTTCTGCGACATCAAGAAGCGTCTGCACTTGAGTGACGGGGCCGCCTTCCTGCCAGTCCTTGACGCGCATCTTCTTCGCGTCAAGCAAGACCTCAGACTCCTCCTCGCCGGAAGTCTCGGCACCACTCACGAAACCGTCACTTTCCTCAGTGCCGGCATTGTCGCTCGTACGGTCTTCCGCAGAGTCCAGGAGGTCTTCTTCGTCGAAGTCACCGCCTCCTTGCCCGAACCCGCCCCAGTTCTCGTCAATTGCAGGTAGGCGATCTCGTAGACCCTTCGGAAGAATCTTGTGACCCAACACCACGGCTGCATCGCGGAGAAACGGCGCCAACTGTGGAGTCGCCTCAGCACTTGGGTCATCTGCCACCGGCACAGTTGTGGAGGTCGTGGCCGGATTGGCGATTTCTTCGCCCCCTGACACGGAAACTGTCTTGCACACTTCCTTCGGACACAATGCAGTCACCACCTCATGCGCATCCATACTGAGGTGGCCGTTCATCAAGGTGAAGAGGTTCTTCGGATGCGATGCCAGCACTGGCGACCCGCCTTGTTTGGGCTTGAGCCCCGAGAGCATCGCAGGCACCGCGTCGGTCGTGGTTTGCGATGTCGCCAGCACGTTTCGATACCACGTCGACGTTTGGGCAAGTTTTCCGAAGCCCGGAAAACGATCGGAATTGACTGTTCCGTTCTCCTTCAACAACGAGAACAGAGGGAACTCATCGAGAATCAACCACACGACACTGACATCGGACTTGGTCGTGCCACCTGAGACGACCGCATCACGATCGGTGTCCTTCAACTCCACTGCTTCCACCTCTGGTACCCACACCACGTCGCGTACGGCGAGGGTGAACAGCACACACACAGCCAGCGCCA
>DAIOTI010000239.1:0-3241 GCA_036752105.1 Ilumatobacteraceae bacterium
GTCGATGATCAACGTACGGAAACCCAGCTCAGCGAGAGCTGCACTGAGGTTCACCGTCGTGGTGGTCTTACCCACGCCACCCTTCTGGTTGGCAACGGCAATGACGACCGGGGAGTTGGACGGGGTCGCAGATGACGGACCGGCGGTATCGGTCATGGCGTGGATTCTCCTACTCAGCTGGTTTGGCGGAGGCCGAGCACAATCATTGTAGACCTGTGGAGAACTGCCGGGGGTGGATACCTCTGGTGTTTCTGGGGCTCCAAAAATGTTCCACGTGGAACATCTGGACCTTTCTAAGACCCCGATTGTTCCACGTGGAACATCACAATTCCCTTGAAATACTTGGGTTTGCTGAATCCGAGGGCCTCGAGCTCGGTCTCCGGCCAGCGGTCTGGGTCTGGTTCTGGAGGCTCCGAGACCACCAGTCGACCCCCCGTCTGGAGGAATGGTCGAGCGGCCTCCAGGGTCTCGGTTGGGGGTCCGAAGCCTCGACTCACTACGGCTGCGCACCGCCCCGCCCACCTCTCGTCGCAAGCCACGGCGGCGGTGTCACCGGCGATGACTGCCACTCGGTCGGCAAGACCACAGGCCACCACCCCACGGCTGAGGGCGTCGGTACGAGCCTCCCGTCGGTCAACCAGCACAAAGGTCAGGTCGGGTCGGGCTTCGGCCAATACAAGTCCGGGAACCCCGGCACCCGTGCCAATATCAACCACCGTGCCGGTGATGCCCTCGAGACCTGCGAGAAACAAACGAGCGTGATCGATGACTTCTTCGATCGGGCGGTCACCCAAGGTGCCGAGCCGTTGAGCGTCGGCCAGCACATCTGCCACGCTGCGTCGACTCGTCATGGGCCACAACTTAGTGAGCCACTTGGCCTGGAATGCAGACAGGGCGCCCCATCGGGGCGCCCTGTGCTGTTGATGTGTGAGGTTTGGTCAGTCGTCTGAGGCCACATCGACGACCACGCGACGACGTGGTTCTTCGCCGGTCGAGCGGGTAACTATGCCTTCAACGTCGAGCAAGGCGTCGTGCACGATCTTGCGGTCGGCCGATGCCATTGGCTCGAGGACTCGGGCCGAGCCCGATTCCTTCACTTCTTCTGCCACCTTCAAGGCAAAGCGGCCAAGGGCTTCCTTGCGACGCTCGCGATAACCAGCAACATCAACACGCAAGCGAGTGTCCTGGTCGCCGAGGCGACGCTGACTGGCCACGCGTGTGAGGTCTTGGATGGCGAGCAGGGTGGTGCCACGTGGGCCCACCAACAGACCGAGCTCGTCGCCGTTGACCTGAACATCCAACTCGATGTCCTCTCGGTTCACCACCACATCGGCCTTCAAGCCGAAGGCGGTGACGAGGCCACTCAAGAAGCTGGTTGCCGACTCGGCCACTGCTGCCGGATCGACGTCGACCTTCTCGCGTGGCGGACGATCTTCACGTGGCTCACGCGCTGGGCGTTCACGCTTTTGAGAACGATTCTCATTTCTGCCGCCGTCACGACCACCGTCGCGACCGCCTTCACGGCGACCGTTGCCGGACTCGCCACGGCCCTTGTTGTTACGACCGCGTGAGTTGCGCTCACGACGTTCGCCGCCTTTGCCGCGAGGGCTGGTCGGACGCACCCGGGCACGCACGCGTGCTTCGCCGCGAGTACGACCGAAAAGGCCGGGCTTTGGTTCTTCGACAACTTCGAAGTCGGCGTCGTCTTCAGCGACTCCCAACTGATCGAGTGCAATGTTTTTGGCCTCTTCGATGGTGCGGCCAGTTGTTTCTACCCATTCCATGGTGTTGTTCCTGTTTCCTTATGTCCTATCGAGTTGTCACTTACCGGGCTTGCGATGACGATTACCGCTGCGTCCGGGAGGTGTCGGGCGATTCACGCGCCCACTCGGTGAAGGCTTGTTCTTCGACGGGGTCACTCGCTTGCTCACGATGGGAGCTGCGGGCGAGTCGTCGGCCTTCTTCTTGGAGGACGACTTGTCCTCTTCGACTTTCATGTCGCGAGCTTTTGAACTCGCTTGTTGCGCTTGGCGACCTAGTGCGCCTTCGTCGCCGTAGAAACGACGTGTGATGTACCACTGCTGCAAGATACGAATGACTGCCTGCACGGCGTAGTACACGACAAGACCAGTCGGCAGAAACACTTGGAAAAAGGCAAATGCAACCGGCAGGTATTGCATGATTTTCGCTTGCGTCGCCGACATGGTGGGGTTCACCGTGCGGCTCGCAATCATGCGTTGCTGAACAAGAAACAGTGCGGCCATCGCGATGACGAGAAGCGCGTACCACAAGCCGTGAGCAAAATTTTCTTGCAAGGCTTCGACAGGAGTGACTGCAAGATCGAGACCGAAAGAAACCATCTTCGATTTCTCGTTGAGCGACACGAACAACTCGGACGCCTTGTCGATGTATTGCGGATCGAATTTGCCATCAGCACCAATTTGCGTGAGGCCGTGCAACACGCGGAACATGATGAAGAACACCGGCAACTGTGCAAGCAACGGAAGGCATGACGCCAACGGGTTCACCTTGTGCTCTTGATAGAGCTTCATCATCTCTTCGTTCAGCTTCTGCCGATCACCTTTGTACTGCTGTTGCAGTCGACGCATCTCGGGTTGCAGACGCTGCATCTCGAGCATGCCCTTCGTGCTCTTCAACGTGAGCGGGGTGATGAGCAACATGATCGCGACGGACACCAACGCGATGGCGATGGCGTAGTTGTGGGTCCATGCATAGAACGTGGCGACCAACCAGGCGGCTGCTTGAAACATGTCGGCGATCCTTCTTTGTGACTTCTGTGGCTCGGTGGGTAACGGCGGTTAGCGAACGGGGGTACTGACGGGCGGACGAGTGGCCGGCTCTGGAACAGGGTCAAAGCCCGACGGCCCAAAAGGTCGGCAACGGGCCAGGCGGCGGGTGGCGAGCCAGAGCCCGCGGCCGGTGCCATGGGTCTCGACGGCCTCGATGGCATACGAAGAACAACTGGGGTAGAAGCGACAGGGACTGGGGCGACCCTCGCGGGACACCTGGTACCAATGCATCAAGCGCAGAACCCTGGCCTTCATGCGGGAGATCCTGCGGAGCACTTCTCGACCAGGTGAGCAAGTGAGGTGGCGAGAGCTGAGCTCGACTGGCCGGCAGCCTTCGGGCCGGCGGAGATGACGTAGAACCCGGGGTTGAGGCGAGACTCGTGAGATTTCACAAGTTCACGAAGTTGGCGACGAAGGCGGTTGCGCGCAAC
>DAIOTI010000240.1:0-3218 GCA_036752105.1 Ilumatobacteraceae bacterium
GATTATGAGCGAGCGACGGCGTTGGGGTCGACCATGGTGCGTATCGGAAGCGCGATCTTCGGATCTCGCCTCTGACACTGTCGCATCAAGTGGCGGGTCACGGCTCTCGACCACACTCCGCCATTCGAGCAAGAGGGTGCGTTACCCTGTGAGCATGTCGATGTGGCGACGAGCAATGGAATATCTCGGACTGACGGGAGACGACACCTACGACGATTATGACTTGTCGCAGGAGTATGAACGTCCGCTGCGCGGACGTGGCGGCGTCGACCCGACCGGTGGTCGTGGTCGGGGCTATGCGCCCGAGTATGTCGATGATGTCAGCCGCCCGGCACCGCGACCGATGCGTGACGACAGCATGCCGATGCGTCGCCCCGATGATTCCGGACTTCAGGTTCGCCCAGTTGGTGCACCCAGAACATCGACAGTGCGTGCGGTACCTGCAGCTGGAGCCGAACCAGTGACGGTACGCCCGCGTCAGTTCAACCAAGCTCAAGAAGTCGCAGACCATTTCAAAGAAGGTCAACCCGTCATCGTGAACCTTGAAGGTGCCGACCGTGAGATGTCGCGTCGCATCATCGACTTTGCGAGCGGTCTTTGTTACGGACTCGGTGGAACGATGGAGAAAGTGGGCAGCGGTGTGTACTTGCTGAAGCCCACGTCCTATTCCTCTGATCGCCACTGATCGCGACACTTTCATGAACCTCGTGTGCTCATTGGTGGATTTGTATGTCCTCGCCATCATCGGTCGTGCGATTCTCTCTTGGTTTCCACTTGACCCCCGTGGACCAATGGCCGGCGTCGCGAGTTTCCTGATTCGCATCACCGAGCCGGTGTTTGCGCCTGTGCGTCGTGTGATGCCCAACATGGGTCCCTTCGATCTCACGCCACTCGTCGTCCTCATCGGGGTGCAGGTACTTTCGCGCATCCTTCTGGGGTGCTGAGCCCCTAGCGGCTCTACGCTTTCTCGCCGTGACCTACCCCAACGTCGATCCGCAGCCGAACTTTCCTGCGCTCGAACAAGCAGTCTTGGCTCGCTGGGAACGCGAAGGCACGTTCGCTAGCAGCGTCGACGCACGTGGTACGGGTGACGGTGGTGCGAATGAGTTCGTGTTTTATGACGGGCCACCGTTTGCCAACGGATTGCCTCACTACGGACACCTCCTCACAGGTTTCGTCAAAGATGCGGTTCCTCGATACCAGACGATGCGTGGGCGCAAGGTGGAGCGTCGCTTCGGATGGGACTGTCATGGACTTCCAGCAGAGGTCGAAGCCGAGAAGGAACTAGGTATCTCGGGTCACCCAGAAATCACGGAATACGGCATTGCTCGCTTCAACGACGCATGTCGGACAAGTGTGTTGCGATACACGGACGAATGGCAGCGATACGTCACGCGACAAGCCAGGTGGGTCGACTTCGACAACGACTACAAGACGCTTGACGTGTCGTACATGGAGAGCGTCATGTGGGCGTTCAAGACGCTCTGGGACAAGGGTCTTGTCTACGAAGGTTTTCGCGTTCTTGCGTACTGCTGGCGCTGTGAGACTCCGCTCTCGAACACGGAGACTCGTATGGACGACGTCTACCGCGACCGTCAGGACCCGGCTCTCACGGTGTGGTTCACACTCGACACCGGAGAACGAATTCTTGCCTGGACCACGACTCCATGGACATTGCCATCCAATCTGGCATTAGCTGTCGGCCCAGACATCGACTACGCGGTGCTCGTCGATGCTTCAGGGCAGAAGTACATCGTGGCCGATGCGCGTCGCGGCGCATATGAAAAGGAATTCGCTGAACTCGAAGTGGTGGGCATTGTTCAAGGTCGTGACCTTGTAGGTCGTACGTACACACCGATGTTCGACTTCTTCGTCGGCACCGAGAAGGCATTCCAAGTGCTGGGTGCCGACTTCGTCACGACCGAAGATGGCACGGGCGTCGTGCACATGGCGCCCGGATTCGGAGAAGATGACCAAATTGCGTGTAACGCAGCGGGTATCCCGACGTTGTGTCCGATGGATGAACACGGTTGCTACACGTCAGACATCGCGCCGTGGGTCGGGAGGCATGTCTTTGATGCGAATCCCGACATCATCCGACACTTGAAAGAACGCGGCGTCGTCGTCCGTCACGATTCATACGATCACCCGTATCCGCATTGCTGGCGATGCGCCCAGCCTCTCGTGTATCGAGCAATCTCGTCGTGGTTCGTGCAGGTGACCGCATTCAAAGATCGAATGGTCGAGTTGAACAAGACCATTCGCTGGGTTCCCGAGCACCTCAAAGAGGGAAGTTTCGGAAAGTGGATCGCGAATGCGCGCGATTGGTCGATCAGTCGAAATCGTTTCTGGGGGTCACCCATTCCGGTGTGGAAGAGTGACGACCCGCAGTACCCGCGAATCGATGTCTACGGAAGCATCGCCGAGCTCGAGCGTGATTTCGGTGTGAGAGTCGGCGATCTACACCGACCATCCATCGACGAACTGATCCGGGACAATCCTGATGATCCGACTGGGAAGTCGAAGATGCGCCGCGTGCCAGAGGTTCTCGACTGCTGGTTCGAGAGCGGCTCGATGCCGTTTGCCCAGGTCCATTATCCGTTCGAGAATCGTGAGTGGTTCGAGAGCCATTATCCGGGCGACTTCATCGTCGAATACATCGGGCAAACGCGCGGCTGGTTCTACACATTGCACGTGCTCGCCACGGCGCTCTTCGATCGACCTGCCTTCTCCACCTGCGTCAGTCACGGAATCGTGCTTGGTGACGATGGTCAGAAGATGTCGAAGAGCTTGCGCAACTACCCAGACCCGATGGGAATCTTCGACACCTACGGCGCCGATGCGATGCGTTGGTACTTGCTCTCGTCCTCGATTCTTCGCGGTGCCGACTTCTCTGTGACCGAACAAGGCATCCGCGAAACGGTCCGCCAAGTGTTGTTGCCGTTGTGGAACTCGTGGTATTTCTTGTCGCTCTACGCAAATGCCGAGGGAATGACGGGCGAATACCGCTTCGACAGCACCAATGTCCTTGATCGCTATGTTGCGGCAAAACTGCGAGTCTTGGTGCATGACATGACGTCTGCGCTCGACAACTACGACCTCTTCGAGGCCTGCCAACGTATGCGCAGCTTCCTGGATGTGCTCACGAACTGGTACATCAGGCGCAGTCGCGACCGATTCTGGACAGGTGACCGTGATGCAGTCGACACCTTGCACAG
>DAIOTI010000241.1:0-3196 GCA_036752105.1 Ilumatobacteraceae bacterium
GTGTGGGCAGCAGCCGGAACGTGGAACGACAACTTCGGTGCTGCGCCAGCGGACATCGTGCGCGTTACTGGCGGCGTCGTCACCGACCTGAAGCGCGCCTGATTCGTTGCCTGGCAATAATGTCGATGCCTCCAACCAAGACGACATCGACCCCGAATATCACCCACGCGGTGGTGGCGGCCCGAGTAGTCATGACAACTTCAGCGGCATCGCGGGTCACCGAACTCATGGCAAACAACAGGATGAGCAATGAAGCAAGGAAGGCAGACCGTGCTCTTTGCGATCCGTGTACACCACCCTGGGTCGCGAACCAGACGCTCAGGGATGCAATCACAAGGAGAAGTGCATAAGCCGGAAGATTTCGCAGTACACCTTCCCAGCCTTGCACAAGGTCGTCTTCGTCCCCTCCAAAAGATGAAGTACCGACCAGCAACGACCAGATGCCATTCAGAGCCAGTGCCACGAATGTGCCAGCAAAAAATTGCCATGCCAGTCTGATTTCCCGATCAGGTCTACCGAACGTGCGAGATGAGATTGTGGTCGACCTAGGACTCCTCTTTTTCAATGTGATCATTGCGGCTGGTGTAGCCGGGTACAAGAGATGATCACGAGCAAGGACATCGGTTCTAGATACCCACGACATGGGTACTTTGAAACGGAGAGCTACAGATGAATTCGTGAAGTAAGAAATCTGGGGTATGGAGTTCTACTTTGGCTTCCCCGCTACTGTCGTCAGATGGCTGCGAAGAAGGTGACTGGACCGGCATCATATTTTCCTTCGATTGAGAAGAAATACGGAAAGCCGATTTCCCATTGGAAATCAATTCTCAAGAAAATGAAGAGTGCTCGTCACTCAGAGATGGTGTCGGAATTGAAGACGACGCACGGACTAGGGCATGGGCATGCGAACGCAATCGTTGCGCATTTCCGCGCCGAGGAAGGTCTGTAGTCCCGGGTGCGGATGAGATTTGTGGCTAGGGATTCGGCGATAGATCGGCAACGATGATTTTCGACATGTTCATCATTGCCCCGAACGCATATTCACTGTCGTAGCCATCTAGTCCCTGGAGGGCACGAGTCAGGGCGGAGGGGATGATCTGCCAACTGATGCCCCAGCGGTCTTTGCACCATCCACACATGCTTTCAGCGCCTCCGTCACTTACCAATGCAGCCCACAACCGATCGACGTCTTCCTGGGTCTCGCAAGCAACTTGAAAACTCACGGCCTCGGAATGGGGGAATTGCGGACCACCGTTCAATGCAGCGAATGGCCTGTCGAACAATTCGAATTCCACAGTGAGCACTGAGCCTTTCGGTCTCTGTGCATCTGCCTGGTAGTAACTGACCGCGCCGAGTCGAGAGCCTGGAAACAAGCTGACATAGAACTCAGCCGCCTCGAGTGCTTCATCGTCGAACCACAGAAAAGTCGTGAGGTTTGTCGCTGCCATGTGATGAGCCTATTGACTATCTGCCTGACGACAGCTCAACCAGCGACGAGCAGATTTGCTCAGACTTCAATGGTTTGGTTGACTGCAGCGGTGGGTGAGGAGTTCGAAGATCGAGATCTCTCCGACTCTGTGTTTTGGGGAGTGGATCTGCGGAAGTCACTCTTCAGAGATGCGGACCTGAGCCACAGTCGATTCTTCCATGTGTCGATGTCGGAGGTGTCGGTCGACGGTGTCATAGACAGGTTGGTGGTGAACGGGGTCGACGTGACCAACTTCGTGAACACCAATGACCGCTGGTATCCACTGCGCAATGAACTGTCGCCTGCTGACGAGGTAGGTGTCCGCTCCACATGGTCGCGTCTGATGGCCGAGTGGGAGAAGTTGTATGCACACGTCGACGATCTGTCTGAGTCAGTACTGATGCAGTCCGTGAACGGTGAATGGTCATTTCGTGACACTTTGCGGCACATGCTGTTCGTTCACGACAAGTGGTTCAACTGGCCGCTCGGTAATCAGCGAACTTTTTCACCAATTGGTCTGCCTAACACCGGCTCTCAGGGAGGTGCCTGGCCAGGGTTGGACCTGGCGAGCAATCCCACGTATGCAGAAACTCTCATTGAGCGCCGGGCGCAGACGCAGAGTTTCAGCAGATTCGTCGACAATTTGAACTTGGCGGAGTTGCCCGACACGAGTGCCATTCTTGAAAACGGCGATATGCCGACCATCATGTGCGTTCATGCGATTCTTGAAGAAGAGTTTGAGCACTTGAGATATGCATGGAGAGACATTGAGCGAGCCGATCTCTGAACCACTCGCCATCACTATCGACTGTGTCGACCCGGTCGCCTTGTCCGAGTTTTGGATGAAAATCATCGGGGGAGTGGTGGAACCAGAGACCCTGTCAGATGACTGGGTCGGATTGCGCGACGTACCATTCATCAGGCACTTGGGTTTCCAGCGTGTTCCCGAGACGAAGTCGGTGAAGAATCGAGTCCATCTCGATCTTGATGTACACGATCTCGACTTGGCCGTAGCGCAGGCCGTGTCTTTCGGGGCCACAACTGCCAGCGATGTTGTCGAAGAGCCGCACACTCACTTCCGAGTGATGCGTGACCCTGAAGGCAATGAGTTCTGCTTCATCCTTCGCAAGCGAAATATGTGAGCTCGTAGCCACACTCACATGGAAGTGTTGCCTGCTTAACCAAGTTCAAAGATGTCGCCGAGGAAGCTCGACATCTTCTTTTTCTTCGGATAGTGCCCCAACTTCTCACGCTTTTTCCGGTCCTCTTTCCAGTCATCGTCATCGTCGTCATCGTCGCGGTACGACGTCATTGCCGAAGAGGCGCGCTCGAGAATCTTGTCCAATTCGCCCCTGTCGAGCCACACGCCACGGCAGTCCGGGCAGTAGTCGATCTCTATGCCTTGCCGCTCGGACAAGACCAGTGAAGTGGATGTGCAAGTGGGGCATTTCATGGTGTCTCCTTCAGCCGTCGAGTGTTTGGCTGAAGGTCTCTCCCAGCGATAAGCCGGTGGCACCGAGCGCGGAGGCTGTGTTGACGGAACCACCCGTCGAATTTCTTCGACCGAGATACTCCCCTTCAAACTCCACATTACGAAGATGGGGGAAGCAGGTGTCACATCGTGCGCACAAAAAGACGCATAGATGACAGCAGCCCCCCGCAGGGGCGGAGGGCTGCTGGTTCGACTGGGGGATCAGTCGGGTCAGATATCAGGAACCTGCGAAGAGG
>DAIOTI010000242.1:0-3176 GCA_036752105.1 Ilumatobacteraceae bacterium
CTTGAGAGATGGAGATCAGATGTACATCCCCCCACGCCGCACGTCATCTGCGGCATCCACGCCACCACGCAGGCTTCCCGTCATGGCACCTCGCACGCGAGTGACACTCACGACGCCATCGCAGGAGTCGACCAGTGCAGTAACAGGCGCGCCGACTCCTCAACCTGCAAACGGCGGCACGGTCAGCCTCTCCACCGCAACGGAAAAGGAGCTCGAAGAACTACCCGGGGTAGGGCCGGCGACCGCTGCTGCAATCGTTGCTCATCGCCGTGCACACGGACCGTTCCGGCGCGTCGAAGACCTTCTCAATGTGAAGGGCATCGGAGAAACCAAACTTGCCGCGATGCGTTCCCGCATCGTGCCATGAACCACTCAGAGTGCGCCCAGCATGAATGCTGCGAGCAACAATGCGAGCACGGCTCCAACCACCATGCCAGTTGCAATCGGCCAGTACTGGCTGGACCATTCCTTCCACCCCACGAGGGGACGTTTGGCGACGCGCATCGAAGCGACGGCACCAATCACGAGCCAGGCTGCGAGGCTCAACAACACCGCGGCGATGATGCGACCAGAGTCGGTCTCTGCAGGCACTCCGAACACCGGAAGTGCAGGCAGCGCAATCAGTGCAAACACGAATGCGATGGTTGATCCGTTGTCGCTACCCAGCAGCACTCGTGCGACAAGACCGAGCACTAGTAAGGCAGCCGGGATAGATGCCCCGACCAGTGCACCTTTGCGCATCACGGATCGGCGCGTAGATGTCACCCCGTGAGGAAGCTCGATCTCCGTCACTGACCGAGGAGTGAATCGCGCAGCTCCGATAGCAGCTGGACGTGAGGCGCGATCGTGCGAAGAATTCGAGTGCGCATCCTCAGCCATGCCTCGATGGTACGAGACGACTGCGTATCGTCAGCGACACCTCCGATTGTTCTGGCCTTTGCTGCTGTTCGTCGTGTGGATTGCTCTGCGGTCTGGCAGCCAGATGCCGTTCGCTGGAGTGATTCCTCGGTGGTTGGTGTCCGGGCTCGTCGTAGGGGCAGTTCTCTTACATCGTCGCAGATGTCTGTTCGTCGCAGTCGTCGTCTTCGGTGCATTCATTCTTGGTGCGCATGCGTGGCATGTCGCGATAACGCCTGTGATCGGGACATGCGATGGAGTCGTTCGCCTCATCGACGATCCGGTTGTCTCCAGAAATGGCGTGCGGTCGAGTGTCGAATTTCGGGGTCTTCGATATGTCGCGACTGCCTATGGTCGGGCAGGGGCAGCACTTGCACGCATGGGTGCCGGTGAGGCGGTGTCGGTGACTGCGCGCTGTTCCACGCTGCCTCTGCGCGATGTCGGTTACTTGCGTCCACGCCATGTGGTGGGTCGAATGTCGATCACTGCGACTGGTGACAAACTCGATGCAGGTTCGGCTCTTTCTCGTTCGGCACGATGGGCACGTAACAGCGTCGCTCACGGTGCACGCAGCATGGGCGAAGACGAACGGGCACTGTTCACAGGCCTCGTCATTGGTGATGACTCTCGCCAGCCACGCTCGATGGTCGCCGCTTTCCGAGCAAGTGGATTGGGTCACTTGTGTGCGGTGAGTGGACAGAACGTGGCGTACGTGCTGGTGGCATTCGGTGTCGCACTACGACGGCTACGACCAACGGTACGTCTGGCAGCCACAGTGTCGGTGGTGGGTTGGTTCGTGGTCATCACGCGTGTCGAGCCTTCTGTGGTTCGTGCAGGCGTGATGGCGATTGCTGCAGCATGGAACTTTCATCGTGGTCACCGACAGGCAGCGGTCGACGTGCTCGCAATCAGTTCACTCATTGCACTCTTCATCGATCCGATGTTGGCGTGGAGCGTCGGTTTCCTACTTTCGGTCACCGCGTCACTCGGTCTGATCACCTTGTCGGGGCCACTCACTCGCATCATCGCACCACGGAAGTTGGCAACCGTGTTGGCGCCTGCACTAGCCGCACAAATTGCTACCGCACCCATAGCACTCACGACGTTTGGTCAACTTCCGGTGATTGCCCTCGCAGCAAATTGTGTGGCAACTCCACTTGCCGGTGTCGTCATGCTGGTCGGGCTGCCGTTGGCGATGGTTTCTTCGTGTCTTCCCGATCTGTTGGCAAGGGCTGTGATGGCACCGCTTGAAGCGCTGGTGCGAGTCGTGTGGTGGACTGCGACACTGGCGGAGCAACTGTCACCACGTGGCATGTGGAACGTGTTCGTCTGGATGATGGTTGCCTTTGTCGTCGTCATTCGGGCACGGGGCACCATGAGAGCATCAGGGCTGAGCGACAGGGTTGTGGCAACCTATGTCGATGGGCGTCTTTCTGGTCACCGGTGACGTTGCTCTCGTTGGTCGAGAGGTGAGTCGCTTAGTAGACGAATTGGTCGGCGAGGAAGATCGCACCATGCTCGTCGAAGAGTTCGACGCAGCCGATGGAACGAGCACTGTGTCAGCCATCACTGACGCACTCGGCACACTTCCGCTTTTCTCCGATCGACGGATCGTCGTG
The DNA here is from genome assembly GCA_036752105.1 of Ilumatobacteraceae bacterium. Lineage (GTDB taxonomy): Bacteria > Actinomycetota > Acidimicrobiia > Acidimicrobiales > Ilumatobacteraceae > UBA2093. The sequence continues at coordinate 2,517 of DAIOTI010000242.1, forward strand.
ATTCGAAACGCGCAAGACCTCGACACTGACGGCACGGCCGCAGTTGCGACGGCGCTAGGTGGAAAAGTCGACTCCACCGATGTCGTCATTTCAGCGACCGGCCGACTCACGAAGGCACTCACCGATGCGTGCAAGAAGGCTGGTGCCACATCTGTCGGAGTGTCGGTCGGTAACAGACTTGCCGACCGATTGCAGTGGGTGGAGGGTCAACTGATCGAAGCTGGGCTCAAGGTCGGCCCAGACGGCGTGAAGTTCATCGCAACCTGGCTCGGCGGCGATCACGGTCGGCTGCCGGGGCTCATTGAGACACTGCGGTCCACCTATGGCGACGGTATGAAGTTGACGCGTGCAGACATTGAAGTATTCATCGGAGAAGCAGGAAGCGTGGCACCGTGGGACCTCACCGATGCAATCGATGTGGGTGATGTGAACAAAGCACTCGTGATGTTGCATCGCATGATCGGCCCGGGCGAATCTCATCCGTTGCAAATCTTGGCTCTGTTGTCGAATCGTTACGCACAGATGATGCGTCTCGATGGGCGAGATGTGCAGTCGGCAGAAGCAGCAGCAAACATTCTTGGTGGTAAAGCCTTCACCGCCGGGAAGGTGCTCGATCAATACAAGAAACTTGGAAGCAGCAATGTCGCTCAGGCGGTGTCA
>DAIOTI010000243.1:0-3167 GCA_036752105.1 Ilumatobacteraceae bacterium
GTGTGATGTCGACGACAGTTCGCCAGGCATTCGGTGACATCTCATCGGCGAGCACAGGAAAGTTGGCGGCCGCATTGTTGATGAGCACGGTCGGCATACCGAATGAATTGGTGGCGGCATCGAATGCTGCTGCAATCTGCTCGGGCTCGCGAATGTCGCACGACACTGTGAGGACTTTCGCACCGACATCGGTGATTGCCTTCTCGCCGGCCTCGAGGTGGTCGCTCTTGCGGCTGGCGATGACGATGTTTGCTCCGAGTCGGGCGAATTCGGTGGCAATCGCCTTTCCGAGGCCTGTGCCACCGCCAGTGATGAAGACCGTGCTACCTGAATAGGTTCCTGCTGGTAGGGCCGATGCACCAAGTGGTGGCGGTTCGGGAAGACCGATCGGTGCGGGTCCGTCACTCATCAGCTACCCGAGTATTTCGGTGTGCGATTCTCGGCACGCGCCGCGCGGAATTCGGCGTAGTCCTCGGATTTGTTGATGAAAGTCTGGAACACGTTCTCGTCGGCCATCGACGTGCGCACTTCATGCTCGGAGAGATGTTGGATGACTTTGCGTGCCATTTTCACCGTTGCTTGAGGTGCAGCGGCGATCTTCTCGGCCATCTCGCGAGCGGTCGCATCGAGTTGATCGGCAGGAACGATGCGTGAGATGACGCCGTGGCTGAGTGCCTCTTCCGCACTCATCACGCGACCAGTGAGCACCATGTCCGAGACCACGCCATGTCCGCACATCTGGAAGAGGCGAGCAACTCCGCCGGTGTCGGGAATGACGCCATGGGTGACTTCGGGAAGCATGAAACGGGTGCCTTCGGCTGCGATGCGAATGTCGCACAGCAGTGCACGTTGGAACGAGCCACCGATGGCCCATCCGTGGAACGGGACGATGATCGGAGCATCGAGGTCGAAGATGCGCAAGATTCCCTCGTGTCCTCGGTTCATCAGTTCGTGGTGCGTCATCTCGCCGGCTGAATTGCCGATGCTGCCGACATCTCGACCAGACGACCAAGCTGTTCCGTCGCCGCGCCAGATGATGGCTCGAACATCTCTGCGTTGCCGTAGTTCGGAGAGAACTGCGAAGAGTTGCGCATCCATGTCGTCGGTGAACGCATTCTTCTTGTCGGGATTGTCGTTCGTGATGGTGGCAATGGCACCGTCAATGTCAAGCCGTACTTTTCCGCTCATGGCTGTCCACCCTAATGCGGGTCTGCGGCACCCTCTTCCTAGGATGCGGACGTTGATTGAGAAAATCCGCGCACTGCTGGCCCGGGCCAACCACCCCAACACGCCGTTGGCCGAGGCCGAGACCGCGCTCGCCCTGGCATCGAAACTCATGCAAAAACATGGCCTAGGTGAAGACGATCTCTCGCTAGGGCGGGAAGACGACATCGCAATCACGATGGAGCGAGTGCGAATCACTGGCCCATATCGGGTCCAACGCACGAATGTGCTGTACGAGATTGCAAAAGTGCACTCATGCACTGGTTACCGCGACTTCGACGAGAACAACGCGTCGGTCTTCGTTGTTTTCGGTCGCGCATCTGACGTGAGAGCCGCACGTACGTTGTTCACCGCTGCCGATCTGCTTGGTGCACGCACTCTTCCGCGAGGTTCCCGCTCAGCACGCACTGCATGGTGGCAGGGGTTTCGTGAAGGACTAGGCCAAGCCCTCGCCACGTCGCGCGCCGAATTTCTCCACGACACCCCCGGGGCAGGTCTCGTGCTCGCCGACCGAATGTCACGTGCAGAGAGCGAGATGAAGGTGGTGGCACCCCCGCTACGGAAGACCTATTCGTACTCCGATGCAGCTTCCGGTGATTACCAGAGTGGTCGAACAACAGGGCGCGGGTTCGGGGCGGCTGGTCGTTCGTTCACCAGCGGAGTGCGCGGGGAGCTGTCATGACTCTGCCTGACTCGAGCGCCGAACTCAAAGAGTTGTGCGAAAGAGTCCGGATAATCGCGGCTGCGTATGGACCAGGTACGTCAGAGCAGAACCTCACATATGCGTGCGAAGAGGTGGTCACCAGCACCTGGCCAAGTGCGGTGCTCGATGAAAACACAGTGAAGTTGACCATCGAAGCAATTGCCATGGCAGAGGGGTGGGATCCGCCGGCTGTGTATTTCGGTGCGACCGCTCGGCGATGTCTTGCATACGCAGAGCGTGAATCTAGGTCATTGATGTTTCGTGGTCGATCGGTTCACCTTGCGACTGTGCTACACGAAGTTGCACATTTGCAGGCTGCGTCTGCGGCTCATGGTCGGCTTTTTCGCCAGGAGATGTGTGCGCTGGTGCGCTCGCAGTGGGGCGTCGAGCAAGCGAGTCTGTTGCACTCGTTGTACAAGGGCGTCGGCCTGGACGTTGTGCCATGGCAAGCGACGGCACGTCGCGCCTGAGGTGTGGCAAGCGACGGCACGCTCACCGTACGTCATGTTCGCGTGAGGTGTGACAACACTTCGTCGATACTCGCAGTGGCGATACCCACATGGTGGTCTGAGATTCCGAAGGGAAGCACGAGCGTGTCCCCATGGCGCATCGAGCCACACGAGTACACGACATTCGGTACGTAGCCGTCACGTTCACTGTCAATCGGTGTGAGCAGTGGTTGATCCAGAGTGCCGAGCACGACAGATGGGTCTCCGAGATCGAGAAGCATCGCACCGATGCTGTAGGTGCGCATTGCGCCCACGCCGTGAGTGAGAACCAACCAGCCCTCCTCGGTTTCGATCGGAGAACCGCAGTTACCCAACTGGATGACCTCCCAGGACCTCAAGGGACGCTGTACTTGTGTGGCATGGCTCCAGTATTCAAGATCGTCTGAAAAGGAGACCCAGTTTGATTCATGATCTGCGCGCGTCATCGCGACGTATCGATCGCCAACTTTGCGGGGGAACAAAGCTAGACCCTTACCATGTGCCGCAGCCCCGGAGATGGGGAATGTCGAGAATGACAAAAAGTCGTTTGTTCGCAAGAGTTGTTGCGAGATGTTCGTGCCGTCAAAAGCGGTGTAAGAGGCGAAGTACTCCTTCGTGCCATCTGTGTGTGTGAACAACACAAAACGTGCATCTTCCATGCCACGACGTTCGGCCTCGGAATTCGGCCACAGAATGCGCTCGGACAAGTCACGAGTGTCGGGGAAGCGCACGGTGTATGCACGGTCCATGAT
>DAIOTI010000244.1:0-3143 GCA_036752105.1 Ilumatobacteraceae bacterium
AGCGGGAATCGGTGATGGTGTGTTCGAGACAACCACTCATGACATGGCTCGACGCATCGTGCAAGCCATCGAGGGTGAAGACACCGCCGATGCCACCGCACTTCTCTTTCGGCAGTACGCCCATCAACCGGGCAACGATCCGAAGGCGCTCGCGGCCGTGATGAAGAGGCCGCCAAGTGAACCTCTCGTTCCAAGCATTCTCGGCTTGATCGACAACGAGGTCATGGTGTGCATAGGTGACAAGGATTTCGCAGCACCGGCGGATGCGCTAGCACGATCATTTCCGAACGGAAAACTCGTCATTCTCAAAAATACGGACCACTTTGCGACCCCGAATGCTTTTTCATTCATCGACGCAATGTTGGACTTCTTGAACAACTGACCTCACACTCATGGCAAGCTGTGAACTAATCCACGAAGTGGACGACGCCGTACGACTTCTGCATCACGGAAAGATCGTCGCCATTCCCACGGAGACCGTGTATGGACTGGCGTGTCGAGCAGATGACGATGCTGCGATGAGAAAAGTGTTTGAAGCAAAAGGAAGGCCGGCCGACCATCCCCTCATCCTCCATGTTGCCCCGGACATGGGCCCCGAAGGTTGGGCTTCGTTCACCGAGAGCGCACTGGCGCTTACCGCAGAATTCTGGCCCGGTCCATTAACAGTCCTCGTCTCGCGTGGTGCTCTCACTAGTGACGTCATCACTGGTGGCCGCGCGACGGTGGCAGTCCGAATGCCCTCCCACATCATGGCCCAGGAGGTCATCAGGAAGCTCGGCGTTCCCGTCGTCGCCCCATCTGCAAATAGCTTCGGTCATGTGTCGCCCACGTGCGCACAACATGTCATCGACGATCTCAGGAGTCAGATTGATGGCGTTCTGGATGGAGGCCCTTGTGACATCGGTGTCGAGTCCACCATCGTTGACTGCACCACCACCCCGCCACAGATACTTCGACTTGGTGCCGTCAGCCAGACCGACATCGAGCGCGTATTGACAACTGCGATAAACACGGGCGAGGGCGCTGTTAGAGCCCCGGGGATGCTCGCCAGTCATTACAGACCGAATTGCTCGGTGCACCTCACCCACACGGCCCGCGAAGCCGAGGCGCTTGCGACATCTCTCCGAAGCAGAAGTCGCACCGTCATGATCATCGACCGGTGCGAGAACATCATCGACTACGCGCGTCACCTCTACAGCGACATGCGAGATGCCGAAGCCTCATACGTCGATGACATCATCGCAGTTCTGCCGGATGGCGCAGGTCTTGCAGAAGCAGTTCGCGATCGACTGTCACGTGCAGCAGCTTGAGTTCCGACTCTGCACTTAGACGGCTCTCAACGACCTTGAAAATGCGCAGGTCGCTTCTCCAAGAACGATGCTATTCCTTCGCGAAAATCGTGCGTACGAAATAACGTGAGAAGTTGAAGATACACATGATGCACGTTCTGCTCGAATGACTCCGTGTGACCTGCTCGAACCATGCGTTTGATCGCGCGGGTTGCAAGCGGCGCATTTCCGGCGATTTCGTGAGCCATGGAAAGAGAAAAGCTCATCAAATCTTCTACGGGCACGACATGATTGACGAGTCCGGCAGCCAGAGCCTCCTCCGCAGTCAGGGTCTTTCCGACAAGAGAAATCTCCGCAGCCTTTGCAAGACCCACGATTCGTGGCAGCAACCACGTACCGCCACTTTCTGGAACGATTCCCCTCTTCGCGAAGCCAGGATTCAATTTCGCACCTGATGACGCGATGCGAATGTCCGCTCCCAGCGTGATATCCAGCCCGTATCCGGCTGCTCCACCGTTCAACGCACACACAATCGGCGTGTCCATGTTGTACATGACCACAGGCGGGGCCGACTTCAGGTCGAACTCAGCCCCAGATCCGACGTCGCCCAGTACGCCAAGTCCTTGTCCGCCTGCCATCTGGTCTGTCATGTCGAGCCCTGCACAGAACACGCGGCCAGCTCCTGTGAGGACGACACAACGAACATTTTCGTCATCCTCCGCAGCAACGAGTTGTCGTGAGAGTTCGACCAACATGGAGCCAGAAATAGTGTTCAAGCGTGCTGGTGCATTGAGACTGATGACTGCGACATGACCATCACGAATCGTGACCACTTCTGAGGTGCTCGACTTCGTTTCTGCGTCCGACATGTAGTGAACCTACCTTTCAGCTCGTAGGGCGCGCGGTGTCTGCCGGTGAGAAGACCACATTGCACACCGACAACCACAATGCCGTCGCACCAGCAATATGGACGAGCACGAGCCCAGCAGGAACACCAGTGAAGTATTGCCAATAACCGACACTTGCCTGCGCGACTGCACACCATCCGACCACCGTGACAGATTCCCGAAGACGCCTTGACTCAGCATCCGTCGACTTTTTAGATGTCATGACCAAGAGCGCGACGATGATGGCAACTGTGACAATCACGGTCAGACCATGCAAGCGAGCAACCGAGCTCAGAGAGAAATCAAAACGAGGCGCATTCTCATCGCCTGCGTGTGGCCCGCTGGCAGTCACCACTGTTCCGCTCACAATTGCCGCAAGCCCGGAAACGGTTAGAGCCCACCGCAATCGAGACAGGACAGTGTCACTGATGTGACGCACCACCTGTGCCGGCACGTATTGGTCCGTTTCGCTTCGCCGAGCAAGTTGCACCAGTACCCATCCACATGTGACGAGCACCATCGACAACAAGAAGTGGCCCATGTTCGCCAATGGATGGAGTCCGGTCAGAACCACCACTCCACCCAAAACCACCTGAGCGATCACTCCGATGACGAGCGACCACGCCCATCTCACCAAACGGGGTTCGACACGCTTGCGTCGATAAGCCCCCAGCACAGCGACGACGACACTGAGCGACACCACGCCGGTGAAGAGTCGGTTTAGTTGCTCAATTCGAGTGTGATGGGTAGAGACGTCGATCAGCTTCTGCTCATTACAACGAGGCCAGTCCTCACATCCCAGCCCAGAACCGGTCAGGCGAACCAGCGCGCCGGTGACGATGATGACGCAGAGCGACGCCAGCGCCGCCTGACTGACGAGGCGAAACGCCTTTCCGGACCGAGATACCGCCGGAGAAGTCACCTGGTCAGAGTATTCCGAACCCTTCTGACACACCTGACCAACGCC
>DAIOTI010000245.1:0-3136 GCA_036752105.1 Ilumatobacteraceae bacterium
CGGCCATCGTGTACATGGCAGATGCAGTCGGTACCCAGACAGAAGTGTTGGTCGTACGGTCGCTGTCGGCAGGGATTCCACTCAGGGACTTCTTCTTCAAAGAGGCTGCAGCTGGAATTTTGATCGGGGCACTCATTGCCGTTGCGTTCTTCCCGTTCTGCTTGGTGTTCTATGACCAGGCAAACCTCGCGTTGACCGTGAGCCTCGCACTCTTTGTGAGTGCGTCGGCAGCAGGGGTCATTGCACTTGTTCTGCCGTGGCTGCTCAGCCGAAACGGGGCGGACCCTGCGTTCGGCTCCGGGCCGCTCGCAACCGTGATTCAGGACTTGCTCTCAATCGTCATTTACTTGGCTCTTGCGACCGTCATCATGTGACCAGTTCACACAGAATTAACGGCTTGAACAAGACCACCGGGGCAAGTCGTCGTTACCTTCGTGGACGTGGCCGGCGACCTTCCCGACTATCCGCAGCGGTTGCACGATGCCGTCATTGCCAGCGTGCCGCAGTGGATCGAGCGCACCATTCTGCTTGCATGCGAACGGGAAACAGTCGACAAGCGTGAGGCTGTGAAAGCTGCGATGTCACACGTACAGGCAGACACGCAGACCTTCGTGCAGGAACAACTCGGGGTGTTGCTGTCCACCGATGTCGACGAACAGCGCACCAATCCACTCGAGGTTTTACGAGCTAGTACCCGTTTTGCAACGGCGGCACTTCGCAACGCCGGAGTTACGGCACCTGTGCGTGACGAGTTTCAACAGCGCCTCGACCCCGATGACGAGTATCTGCTCGGACCCATGTCGTGGATGGATCTTGGCGACGACGTGCATGAAGCCGGAATCGAATGGGGCGCTTGGAAGGCGGCGACTGTTCTGACCCGCCGCCGTGCTGAAGGGAAGCTCGACTGATGCGCACCCGAGCCGAGGTCATCGCCGATGGTTCAGTGACGGGCGGTGCATTCTGCCGAGCGCTGTCAGATGCAACTGACGACTGGATGCGCGGGCTGTTCGCCGAAGCTATTTCATCGGTGAAAGAACGCAAGCAGTCGAACGTCGCGCTCATCGCAGTCGGTGGTTACGGACGTCGCGAGCTCGCACCTTTCAGCGATCTCGATTTGTTGCTGGTGCACAAGGGTGTACGGAACATCGATGACGTCGCGTCGAAGCTGTGGTACCCAGTGTGGGATGCAGGTCTAAAGCTCGGTCATGCGGTGCGAACTCCGAAAGAGACCTTGTCGTTGTGTGCGACGGATCTCGACACTGCGACGTCATTGGTGACCGCGCGTTTCGTGGCCGGTGACCAGTCACTGGCCGACGAGGTGATTCGTGGTGCTCGTGACGCGTGGAAGAAACGCGGTCGTCAGTGGTTGATAGAGCTTCACGATCGTGTGAAGGAACGTCATGAATCGGCCGGTGAAGTGGCCTTTCGACTCGAGCCAGACCTGAAGGAAGGCTCTGGTGGCTTGCGCGACGTGCATGCGTTGTGGTGGGCCTTGTCTGCCGGATTGCAGCTGGCATCTGGCGACGTCACGTCGCTCGTGGAAGCACACGAAGTGCTGCTCGGTGTGCGCGTCGAACTGCATCGACAGGCGGCGCGCGCAGGTGACGTGCTGCGCCTTGAAGATCAGGCGAGCGTCGCACGAGCAATTGGTTATTCGTCAGATGATTCGTTGATGGCAGCAGTATCGGCGGCTGGGCGCAAGATCGCCTGGGTCGCAGATGAGGCATGGGCTCGGCTCGACCCGCCTGCTGACGCCACATCAGAACCGCGCATGTTGTCTGCTGGTGTATTGGTGCGAGACGGTGAAGTGCATCTTGCTGACGATGTCGACCCGGCGCACGAAGTGTCCGTGGTGTTGCGAGTGGGAACTGCTGCGGCACGTGAAGGAGGGCGTATTGCCCGCGAGTCGTTGAACCGACTTGGTGAGCGCACGCCACAATTTCCGAACCCTTGGCCCGCTGGAGCAAGTGACGAATTGGTTGCTCTCTTGCTGGAGGGGGAACGCGCGATTCCGGTGCTCGAGGCACTCGACCAACGAAACCTTCTCGCCAAGGTGCTGCCAGAGTGGTCGTCGGTACGCAGCAAGCCTCAACGCAACGCGTATCACCGCTTCACCGTGGATCGGCATTTGTGGCAAGCCTGTGCCAATGCGGCTGCCCTTGCAGACCGAGTCAAGCGACCTGATCTTCTCGTGCTCGGTGCGCTGTTCCACGACATCGGCAAGGGCTACAAAGGTGACCACACAGAAGTTGGTGTGCAGTTGTTCGATGTGGTCGGGCGACGCATGGGGCTGGTGGAAGATGATGTGCGCACCATCCAGACCATGATCGAGCATCACTTGTTGATGGCCGATGTGGCAACCCACCGCGATCTCTCCGACGATGCGACCATCACCTACGTGGCTGAACGTGCGGGCAATGTCACCACACTCGAGTTGTTGCACGCGCTCACTGAAGCTGACTCGCTCGCAACTGGTCCGTCGGCATGGAGCGCTTGGAAGTCAGACCTCGTCACTTCTCTCGCACAGCGCGTGTCGCACGTGTTGGGTGGCGGTGACGTGAGCGAAGCGACCTGGCGTCTGTTTCCGAGTGCAGACGTGTTGCTTCTCATGAGTGAAGGTGGAACCTCGGTCACCTTCGGCGAAGGAAGCGTGACGGTCGTGAGCCCAGACCGTCCGGGAACGTTTGCGACCGTCGCCGGAGTGTTGTCATTGAACAACCTCGATGTTCTCGGTGCCGAGGCGTACTCAGACGAAGGAGGGGACACTCGAGCACCGATGGCGGCATCAGAGTTTCGTGTGGCAGCACCGCCGTACTCGGACTTTGACTGGAACAAGGTGCGTAGTGAAGTCGTCAGCTCGCTTCTCGGTGAGTTTCCGCTCGAGGAACGCTTACGTGAGCGTGATCGATCAGCGCGCCCTCGACGAGTGTTGGCTGCTCGCACTCTCGAAGCGCCAGTGGTGCGCCTCGACAACTCCGTGTCATCGAACGCCACTTTCGTGGAAGTGCGGGCGCCCGATTCCGTGGGAATTCTTCATCGCATCACACGAGTGCTCGCTGATGCAGGCCTCGACATTCGACATGCGCGAGTTCAGACTCTCGGTAGCGAGGTGGTCGACACGTTCTATGTGCGCGAC
>DAIOTI010000246.1:0-3122 GCA_036752105.1 Ilumatobacteraceae bacterium
CTCGAGGATCGAGGCGTTTGTCTGCGTCTGCGTCGTATGCCATGTCAGTTATTTTCCTTGGTCAAGTGGTCGTCCGGCCAAGCAGCATTGTTGCAGTTCATCAGAAGGCCGTGAGCATCTGAGACAGGGCAGCGTGGAGATCGGGGTCGGTGACCTCGTCACGATCGGTGGCGATCTTGTCCGAGATGCCGGGTGAGGTGACCGTTGCGACGACTGTGTTTCCGAAGAAGGGAAGCAAGTCACTCAGCGCCTTCGAGACGTTCTTGCCACCGCCGGGGCCAGGCGTCACGCAGATGAGCGCGACCTTCTTGCCGCGAAGGGAACCGGCACCTTTGGGTCTGGTCAGCCAATCGATGGTGTTCTTCGTTAACGCAGAGTAGGAGAAGTTGTACTCCGGTGCGGCGAAGATGACGCCGTCAGCTGCTTCGACTGAACTTCGAAGTCGTGACACCGAGTCAGGCAGGTTCACGCCTTCGAGATCTTCGTTGTAGAACGGCACATCGCTCAGATCGAAGGGCCTCACCTCTACGTCGTCCGGGCTCATTCTCTGAAGTGCTCTGATGATGCGGGAATGGAATGAGGCTTCACGGGTCGATCCACTGAAAGCGATGATGTTCTTCACTGACATGTCCTCACTTGGCGAAAGAGTCGGATGAAAGGTCTGTCTCGCCGTTCACTATGGCGTCGATTATTCGTTCGGCTACTCGTGCGGGCTCAAGGCCTTGGGGGAATCGAGGAGGACTACCTGCGACTGCTCGAGTAGCGAGACCAGTTTCTGTGTGAGGTGGTCGAGCATCGATGACACGGACACCCTGACGACGAGCTTCGCGTCCGAAAGCTTCATTGAACGATCTCACTGCCGCCTTTGAGGACCCGTATGCAGCCATGCCCGGAAGGTTCTGTTCGGCGATGACCCCCGAGATGCCGACGATGACTCCACCTTTTGTCATATTCGGAAGTGCAGCTGTACACAAGAAGATGTGCGCGAACGTGTTCGTGAGAAACAGTTCCTCCACAGTGTCTGTACTTGTCGAGGTCGCATCTCCAAAGGCGACGACGCCGATTGCGTTGACGAGGACATCAAGTCGACCGTGTTCATTCATCACACGGTGGACCAAGTCCTGCGCGTTGTCTGGAAGTCTCAGGTCTACGACGACGTGGCCAGGCACATCGATATCGGAGCGTGAAGCGGTGACGACAGTTGCGCCGCGGCGTCGAAGCCCTTCAGATACGAGCCGTCCGATGCCACCTGTTCCACCGGCGACTAGCACAACCTTGCCGTTCACATCGATCGCATCAGCCACGGCGACAGACGCTACGACACAGATGCTCGGAGATACTTGTCGAGGTATGAGTTGTTTCAGGAGGTCACGTCGGGCACCCAGTTGCCATGGAAGCCATTGGGCACTCGCACCGGAAGATGAACCACGGCAACCGGATCAGCGTCGAGCGCGTGTGCATCAAAAATCGCCAAGTCAGACGTGTTCGATGACGTGTCGTGTCGCAATGCCATCACGTACCCATCGTCTTCTTGTTGTGAGTTTTCCCGGGGAATGAACACGGGTTCTCCGTATCCGAAACGTGGTTGGTCGTGTCGTGCGGTGATTGCACCAGTGCGGTGGTCGACTTTTATCAACGTGTCTTGGGCGAACTGTTTGCCGATACCTGCTGAGTATCCGTATCGATAGGGAAGGCCGATCAACGACTCGTTGATTCGCGGGAATTCCTGTGGTCTGTCGCTGACCCGACTCGTCGACGACTTTCCGGTGTTCGGGTTCAGGCGCCAGCGATCGAGAGTGGGGTCGCCTTCACTTGGCCCGCGACGCTCACGATCGAACATCTTCGGATGACGCGCTGCGTCGAGCACCACATCGTCGCCGTCGTCGTAGGCATTCATCGGATGGAAGATGTAACACGGGTCGATGGACACCCACTTCACATCGGAGGATGCTCCGTCGCGCGGAAGAAAGCCGATTCGAGCGTCGTAGTCGTGATCCCAGAAATACGGCAATGACGAGCCCGACATGGCTGCGTCAAGGCTGAAGACGCATGGAAGGTCGAATACCAACACATATTTCTCGGTGAAGGCAATGTCGTGAATCATCGGTCCACCTTGCACGTCGATGTCGACGGCTTTACGCACCCGACCTGACGGATCGACCACGAGGTATTGCACTTTGTTTCCCCAGCCCCACCAATAAGTCATCACGTGCAACTCACCGGTTTGCGGGTCTTTCTTCGGGTGCGCCGAGAACGCATAGGGAAGTGTTCCCTCCAGATTCGAGACCTTGATGGTGTCCAAGTCGTATGACATTTCGACTGGTGGCGAACCAGCTTCGACGATTGCGAATGTCTTGCCAGCGTGTCCAATGACATTGGTGTTGGCCGCAAAGGTCGGATGATCGGCTGGCCAGTCAGACGGTCTCGCCTCCTCGCCGAGAGCGCGTGACACTTCGGGGTTGCGAACCCAACGGTTTCGGTACCATTCGGCGCGACCATCGCGCAGACGGATGCCGTGAACCATGCCTTGACCGGTGAACCAGTGGTACTTCGCAGCGTCGACCTGACCGATCGGGTTCGGTCCGTTGCGTAAGTAGCGGCCGTTGAGTTCCTTCGGCAATGGTCCCGTCACGTTCAAATCAGTGATGGTGACTTCATCGTGAACGGGTGCAAGATTTCCCTCAAGAAACGGATTACGTGTCTCATCGACCGTGCTCATGTCGCGAGATTACTTGAGTTGCGCAATGAGTATTTTCGTCATGCACGTTTGCCAGCGCTCATTCGTACCCTCGACGTCGTGGCGCAAAGGGCGTTGTTGCGCGTGGCAGGTGTAACTGCAGCCGTAGTCGTCACCGTTTCGGTCCCGGCATTTCTCGGAGCATTCTCAGGAGTTCGTGAGACTTTGACGGTGTCTCCCGGACCTGCGGGGCCGAAGGGTGATCGCGGACTGACCGGTCCATCAGGCGCAGATGGCAAAGATGGCACGAACGGTCGCGACGGCGCGGACGGCGCGGACGGCGTAGACGGCAGACGCGGAGTGCGAGGGCCACGTGGTCCTGCCGGGCCGATGGGCTTGCCAGGTACAAATGGTCTCGACGGCGTCAGTGGAAGTATTGGCGCTC
>DAIOTI010000247.1:0-3098 GCA_036752105.1 Ilumatobacteraceae bacterium
TTCGAAGGCGAGGGCCCGTGGGCGGTGACGAGCGCAGATGGTGCGCTCGTCGCGATGGAGGACATCAGTGAGAAGGTGCGGCTCGATCAAGTGCGCACCGATTTTGTCGCCAACATCAGTCATGAGCTGAAGACTCCTGTCGGGGCGATTTCTGTGCTCGCCGAAACACTTGAAGGAGAAGTGACTGACGAACTCGCGACGAAACTTGCCGGTAGAATCGTTACGGAAGCACAACGGATGACCGACACCATCAACGATCTCATGGAATTGTCGCGAATCGAGAAGGCTGGTGAGCGTGTAGCCGGCCCAGTAGACCTTGTCGAGGTCGTTCGTGACTCAGTCCAGCGGGTGCATGCGCTGGCTGAGCGTGCGGGTATTTCAATACGCGTCGTGACACCAGAAAGTTCTCTACTGGTCGATGGTGACTATCGACAGCTCGTCTCAGCCGTAGGAAATGTCGTCGACAACGCCGTGAAGTACAGCGATGCAGGGTCGACCGTCGCAGTGACCGTGTCACGGGGGACCGATGCTGCGGTGGTGCAGATTGAGGATTCTGGTATCGGTGTCAGTGCAGAACATCTTGACCGTATTTTCGAACGTTTCTACCGAGCGGATAAAGCTCGTTCACGAGACACTGGTGGAACGGGTCTCGGGCTCTCGATTGTGCGCAACATCGTCACTCAACATGGCGGACAAGTGAACGTGGAGTCAATCGAAGGTAAAGGATCGACGTTTCGGCTCACATTCCCTCTCTCGGACGGAGGCTCATCAGGCACGATGAGAAGTAATGATCATGTCGTCAATCAGTAACCCGTCAGTTCTCGTCGTCGAAGACGAAGAATCCTTCATCGAGGCACTTCAGGTCGGACTCAAGAAGGAAGGTTTCCGAGTGTCAGTCGCACGTGATGGCCTGCAGGCGCTCGAGATGTTCGATGTAGTGAACCCTGATCTGGTGTTGCTTGATGTGATGTTGCCGAAGATGTCCGGTCTCGATGTCTGCAGACAATTACGCAAGAAGACTCTCACGCCCATCATCATGGTCACTGCAAAGGGTGCAGAAATCGACACGGTCGTCGGACTCGAGGTCGGTGCAGATGATTATGTGTCGAAGCCGTATCGACTCCGTGAGCTCGTGGCTCGAATGCGTGCAGTGATGCGTCGAGTGCCGACTGACAGGGGCGGCGAGTTGTCTGGCTCGGTCGTCGAGGTGGGTGATGTCAAGTTGGATCCTGATGAACATCACGTCGTGGTTCGCGGCGAGGACGTCTCGCTACCTCTCAAAGAATTCGAACTTCTTCATATCCTCATAGCGAATGCGGGTCGAGTACTGCCGCGCGAGACTCTCATCGATCGTGTGTGGGGCACTGACTATGTCGGTGACACCAAGACGCTCGACGTGCATGTGAAACGTCTGCGCTCGAAGATCGAGATCGACCCGGCAAACCCCGAGAGAATCGTCACTATTCGCGGCCTCGGGTACAAGTACGAGCGACCACGCGGGGCGTAGCATCGCCGCATGCGCGGCGGTGGAAAGCATCGAATTGAGCATGGCCCCGGGCTGCCTGGGCCGACGCCCTTGCAGAATCTCGCGCGAACACACGCTCTGATGGTCGGCGGGGAGGCCGTCATGGCAGTGTCGCTTGCCGACTCGATGTTCTTGTCGGTCAGCCCCGACGCAGCCCGTGGGAAGGTGCTCGCGTTCTTGCTCGTGAGCATGGCGCCATTTCTTGTTGTGGCGCCGCTGATTGGGCCGGCAATCGACCGCATGAAGGGCGGTCAACGCCTCGTTATCGCGCTTGTCGCCGCGCTTCGCGCGGTGGTGATGGTGGCGATGGTGTTCTACGTCGACTCTCTCACACTGTTTCCGCTCGCTTTTGCAGCTCTCGTACTGTCCAAGACATACGCCATCTCAAAGTCTGCGTTGGTGCCGAGCACGGTCGAGTCCGAGGACAAGTTGGTCGATGCAAACAGCAAACTTGGTCAAGTGGGCGGCATCACCGGCTTCGTGGCGGCTGTCCCTGCTGCTGTGCTGCAATTGCTGTCCACGCAGGTTGCACTTGTCGGGGCAGCAGTCGTATTTGCATTCGCATGTGCATCTGCCTTGCAACTGCCTCGTGACGTGGTGACTGCAGCCGAACAGGCAACGCCACTCGAAGTGCGCGAGTTACGTTCGCCTCGCGTGGCACGCGCTGCGACCATGATGCGCATTTTGCGCGGCGCGGTGGGTTTCATGTTTTTTCATCTTGCATTCTGGTTACGCCACGAAACAGCAGGAACAGCTTGGTTCGGTTTTGCGCTCGCGCTGGCCGGGCTGTGCACACTTCTCGCCAACACTGTCGCGCCGGCCATTCGTCGCCGACTGAATGTCGACACGATGTTGCTCGTCACCGTTGCTGTCGTAGCCGCAGCAGGCTTGATCGCCGGCTGGGTGGGAAGTATCACCGCTGGGCTCATCCTCACTGCACTCGTCAATGCAGCAGCAGCCATTGGTCGTTTGGCATTCGAAGCAATCGTTCAACAAGATGCCCCCGATGCCAATCGTGGGCGAGCATTCGCCAAATTCGAGACCCAGAATCAGCTGGCTTGGGTCGCAGCAGGTGTCGTACCAGTTCTGCTGTCGATGGCCGGGCCCGCCGGGTTCTACGTCGTTGGTGTCGTCGGAGTGATGGGCTGCGTGTTGTTTGTGCGTCAATCACCAGGTGGTCGACGTCGTGTCACTGAATCTCGAGGCGCGCGAGCCAGAGGCCGGGGGCTTCAATCTCACTAGGTGTCGGCAAGTTTCCGACTTTCTGTATCAACTGTGCAGGAGCCTGGTCGCCGCCTCGTTCAATGACACCACGAATGAATTCTGCGCCACGCTCAAGTTGTTGGCGCGTGAGATGAAGTCCCAGTAACCGTTCGACGAAGACCGCATCTTTGCCGGCGTCGAGACGACGGCGACGAACTGCTTCCGCGATGGTATGGCCTGATCCGAGAACTCGGTGCGACGCGTGATCGACGATGTGGTCGATGTATGCAAGAACTGCTGCGACGTGAGCATCGAGAAGTGGCGCAAGTTCTTCCTGGGCCGTCGAACGCACAGCACCAAGGATGAGAGT
>DAIOTI010000248.1:0-3065 GCA_036752105.1 Ilumatobacteraceae bacterium
CAACGTCGATCTTCGTGCGGCGGGTGTGGTGGCTACGTCGGGAATCGTCGCGGCAGTCGCAGGTGGATGGATCGCCGCCCGAATGTCTGACTCGGTGTCGAACTTCCTGTTCGCGACGCTTCTCATCATCGTGGCGGTACGTCTGTTGTTGCAGGCGCTACGCGAGAGCCGTAACGATGTCCCCGCTGTAGTGGAGTAGAACACTTCCATGACACAAGGACGTCTGGCAGGGAAAGTCGCGCTCGTCACGGGCGGTGCACGAGGAATGGGTGCAGCCGAGGCCGCACTGTTCGCAAGTGAAGGTGCGCGCGTCGTCATCACAGACGTGCGTGACGAAGATGGAGCGCTGACTGCGAAGAACATTTCCCCCGATGGAACGACGTGCCTGTACATGCATCACGACGTGGTGAGTGAAGATGAGTGGGTGAGAGTTGTTGCATCAACTCTCGAGACATTCGGCCGCATCGATGTGTTGGTGAACAATGCAGGCATATTCGAGACCGGAACGGTGTTGAACACCACCCTCGATATGTATCGACGCACCATCGACATCAATCAGGTCGGAGTATTTCTGGGGATGAAAGCTGTCGCTGAACATATGGTGAAGCAGCAATCAGGCTCGATCATCAACATCTCCTCCATTGCGGGCCTCCAAGGTGCCGCAGGTTTTCTCGCATATGGCGCAAGTAAGTGGGCCGTGCGTGGAATGTCTCGGGGTGTGGCGAGGGAGCTTGCGCCATTCGGTGTCCGTGTGAATTCCATTCACCCAGGCATCATCGACACGGCGATGCTTCAGACGTTCGACAACGTCGGTTCAGGGGTACGTGAGGCAGTACGCACACGCATTCCGATGGGACGGGAAGCAGAAGCTCAAGAAGTGGCCATGATGGCTTTGTTCTTGGCGAGCGACGAAAGTTCGTATTGCAACGGAGGCGAGTTCGTGGTCGATGGCGGTTGGGTTGCCTGATGAGCATTCTCGGCACCCGTGTCCAGCGACTCGAAGACCCACGGTTTCTCACAGGCCGAGGTAGCTACATCGCCAACTTGCCACTGCCTGATGCATGGCACCTCTCGTTTGTCCGTTCAACTGTCGCGCATGGCCGCATCATTGGTGTCGACACGAGCGTGGCCGAGTCAATGCCCGGAGTGGTCGCGGTCTACACCGGTACCACTTTGCCGTTACAGCCGGCGCCTCCAGCGATGGCGTTGTTGAACCAGAAGATGTTGCGCCCGTATCTCGCACGTGATGTTGTTCGCTATGTGGGTGAGCCGGTCGCACTGATCGTCAGTGAGACCAAGGAACAAGGCATCGATGCGGCAGAGACGGTGATCGTCGATTACGACACCTTGCCCACCGTTCTCGACCTCGAGCAGTCACTTCGCGGCGATGTGTTGTTGCACCCAGATGCCGGCACCAATGTTGCGGTCACTTTCCCGGGGCCAGCCGATGAATCGATCTTTGCGGACTGCGACGTGGTGGTGTCATTGACGATCGAGAATCAGCGTGTCGCGCCGGTGCCCATGGAAGTTCGTGCTGCGGCTGCAACATGGGACGGCGCGACGCTCACGCAATGGGCATGTAGTCAAGGTGTTCATGGTGCGCGAGACGGCATCGCAAACGCGCTTGGTCTTGAGCCGTCGCAGGTGCGAGCAATCACTCCCGATGTCGGCGGTGGATTCGGAGCAAAGTCTGGTCAATACCCCGAGGAAATTCTGGTGGGCTGGGTCGCCAAGACACACGGACATGCGGCGAGGTGGACCGAGACGCGAAGCGAGAACTTGGTGTCCATGGGGCATGGCCGTGGACAAGTACAGCGCGCGACACTCGGTGGTACACGCGAAGGCAAGTTCCTCGCATACCGACTAGAGGTGTTGCAAGACAGCGGTGCATACGCACGCATGGGTGCAGTGTTGCCGATCATGACACGACTCATGACGAGTGCGGTGTACGACATCGCCAAAGTCGAGTACGAGTCGCATTCAGTACTCACCAACACCACTCCGACCGAGGCATACCGTGGTGCCGGGCGACCAGAAGCCACAGCGGCAATCGAGCGCATCATCGATGTGTTCGCTACGAAGTGCAGTCTCGACCCAGCTGAGGTTCGTCGTCGTAACTTCTTGCAGCCGAGTGCGTTTCCGCTCACGACTGCGATGGGTGCCGCTTACGACTCCGGCGAGTATGAAAAGGCTCTCGATGCAGCGCTCGCTGCTGCCGGTTATGCCGAACTTCGTCGCGAGCAACGCGAGCGGCGCGAGCGCGGTGATGTGGTGCAAATGGGCATCGGCGTTGCCAGTTACGTGGAAACGACGAACCCGATGAGTGGTCCCGAATTCGGTTCCGTCGAAATCACTGCCGATGGCGGTGCCATCGTGCGGACAGGCTCCTCGTCACACGGGCAAGGCCACCACACGGTGTGGGCGATGATCGTCGCAGAGTCCACTGGCATACCGATGCACAAGATCGACTTCCGTTTCGGTGACACCGATGACATCCAGCGTGGTGGTGGAACTGGTGGCTCACGAAGTCTGCAGGTAGGTGGCACCGCTGTACAGATGGCGGCGGACAAGGTCATCGACTCTGCTCGTTCGGTGGCGGCCGATCTTCTCGAGGCGTCAGTCGAAGACGTCGTGTTCGATGTATCGCGTGGTGCCTTCCATGTCGCGGGTTCGCCACAACCAGTGAAGACCTGGGCCGATGTCGCTGCCGGCGGGTCGAGCGCACTTCTCGGTGAAGCAGATTTCGTGCCTGAAGGTTCCACTTTTCCGTTCGGAAGTCACGTGTGCGTCGTGGAAGTGGACACCGAAACAGGGTCAGTCGAAGTGAGACGCCATGTGGCGTGCGACGACGCCGGAACGATCATCAACCCGCTCATCGTCGACGGACAAGTGCACGGTGGTCTTGCACAAGGCATCGCTCAGGCATTGCTCGAGGAAGTGCGGTATGACGAAGATGGCAACCCCATCACGTCGAACCTCGCCGATTATGCGTGCATCTCGGCTGCCGAGTTGCCGTCGTTCGAACGTGTGGTCATGGAAACTCCGACACCACGAAACCCATTGGG
>DAIOTI010000249.1:0-876 GCA_036752105.1 Ilumatobacteraceae bacterium
TTGGCTCATCGAGCGCTAACGACGTCGCCCGGGCGGAAGCAAGGTGCGCTGATGAACAAGCTCGAGATTCAGAATGTCACGAAATCGTTTGGCCTCAATCGAGTGCTTGACGGAGTGTCGCTCACAGTGCGGACCGGTGAAGTCGTGTCGCTCATCGGACCAAGTGGGTCGGGCAAGAGCACCCTCTTGCGCTGCATCAACTTGCTCGAATCAGTGGACAACGGAGCCGTGCTACTCGACGGCACCGACATCTCGCTTCCGGGCTTCGACTCAAATGCTGTTCGACGGCGAATCGGCATCGTGTTCCAGAGTTTCAACTTGTTTCCGCACATGACTGTCACCGACAACATCACGCTTGCTCCTCGGAGAGTTCTAGGAGTGGCCGGTGCCGAGGCCAGGACGGCGACTCTCAATCTGTTGGCTCGCTTCAATTTGGCTGACAAGGCCGATGCCTACCCAGACCAGCTATCAGGCGGACAACAACAGCGTGTCGCCATCGTTCGGGCACTTGCCCTACAACCCGAAGTCCTACTACTGGACGAAGTCACGAGTGCGCTCGATCCGGAATTGGTCGGCGAAGTCCTCGACATCATCACCGAGCTCCGGTCGACTGGCATGACGATGATTCTTGCTACCCACGAGATGTCCTTTGCCCGCCACATCAGCGACACGGTGTGTGTGCTCGACAAAGGCTCGGTCATCGAACGTGGCACCCCCACGGACATATTCGCCAACGCAACCGAGGAGCGAACGCGTCAGTTCCTGTCTCGCATCACCCGCCAGGCGTGACGGCACGTCAGTTGTCAGTTGGCAACTTGTGATTTTCGAAACGCTCGCGCAACGTCTTTTTCGAGAACTTGCCGACACTGGTCTTTG
>DAIOTI010000249.1:886-3064 GCA_036752105.1 Ilumatobacteraceae bacterium
GTCATCTGGCATCTGCCACTTCGCAAGTGTCGGCGCGACGTGCGCCAACACGTCTTCCTTGGTCATTGACGCGCCCGGTTCGAGAACCACACACGCCAACGGCCGTTCAGACCATTTACTGTGCGGAACCCCGATGACGGCAGCCTCACGAATGTTCGGATGGGACATCAACTCGTTTTCGATCTCGACCGAACTGATCCACTCACCACCGGACTTGATGAGGTCTTTCGTGCGATCGACGAGTCGGATGCGACCCTCGGCATCCATTGTCGCGACATCACCGGTGCGCAACCATCCGTCTGCAGTGAAACTGTCGCCAGCACGTTCGTCGTTGTAATACGTGGCTGCGATCCAAGCGCCGGCAACTTGCAGCTCGCCACTGGTCTCGCCGTCCCACGGAACTTCATTCACGGTGTCGGGCTCTACGACGCGACACTCGACACCGAAGGAGATGCGCCCGACGGTGGTACGCAGCTCTGCTTTCTCATCGTCCGACAATTTCTCATCGGCGCGCGACAGAGTGCACACGGCCGCCACTGGTGACGTCTCGGTCATACCCCATGCCTGCAAAATCGGCAGACCAGTCTGGGCTCGGTACGCCTCGCTGAGTGCTTTCGGAACTGCGGACCCACCACAGGGAATGGCACGCAACGAACTTGTGTCGCGACCCTTCAACTCGGGCAGGACCCCCATCCAGATTGTCGGCACACCTGCTGCCACTGTGACGTTCTCTTCGACGATGAGATCTGCGACCGCTTTTCCACTCAGGTCCGGACCGGGCATCACTAGGTCTGCACCTGAGGCGACTCCGGCGTGGGCAAGTCCCCATGCATTCGCATGGAACATCGGAACGACCGGCAAGATGACGTCGCGTTCGCAGACTCCGACGGAGTCAGCCATCATCGCCCCCATCGTGTGCAAGTAGGTGCTGCGGTGCGAATACACGACGCCCTTCGGATTGCCGGTCGTGCCACTCGTGTAACACATGCTCGCCGCGAGGTTTTCGTCCGTGACGCACCAGTCGACGTCCTGCGCCGATGACAACAACTTCTCGTAGTCATGAACTTCGAAACCTGGGACACTTGATGGTGCCTCGCCCTTGCCGTCGTCCATGACGACAAGGTGGCGGACTGTCGTGAATGTCGGCAAGAGCGGTGCGATGAGACCGAAGATCGACCTGTCGATGAAAATCACTTCATCTTCTGCGTGGTTGACGATGTAGGTGATCTGCTCGGGGAACAAGCGGATGTTGAGAGTGTGCAACACACGACCGGTGCATGGTGCTGCGAAGTACAACTCCAGATGTCGAGCGGTGTTCCACGCGAAAGTTGCGACTCGCCCGTCAGATGAGATTCCAAGGTCGGCAAGCGCACCGCCTAGCTTCCTCGTGCGAGTCGCCCACTCTCCGTACGTGATTCGTTCGCGCCCGGTCCCGGTGGCTGTCACGATGGTCTTGTCGCGGTGATATTTCTCGGCCCTGTCGAACAAGTAGTTGATCGTGAGCTGTGTCGACTGCATCAAGCCTTTCATGGCACCCCCAAGTGATTTCACACGCCACGCCCGCGGCGGGTGGAGTCAAGATAGTCGCCACACTCTCGTGCTCGAACCGGCACCAGTGGCCAGCGACAGATACCTTGGTCGGATGCGTCGTGCCGTGGTCGCCTTGACCTCTTTTCTCTTCATCATCGGCACTGTGGGCTCGAACATCGGCCCGGCCCTGGTCGACGAGCAACCCCTTCTCACCTTGATACTCAGCTCGCGCAACCGAAACTTGTTGGGCTCGGTGCCGTTCATCGATGCATTTCCCTATGCAGTGGTCGGCTTCTCTCGCCTGCTTCTGGCTGCGGTGTGCTTGTATTTCGTCGGTCGCTGGTACGGACATCGGGCATTGTCATGGGTGGAGTCTCAGGTGGGCGAAGTTCCCCGCATCTATCACCTCATTGAACGCTTCACCGACAGAGCCGGATGGGCCGCGGTCATCTTGATGCCAGGTTCGAACATCGTGTGCCTCTTCGTCGGCCATCGCCAGATGCCGACTCGAAAGTTCATCACCCTCGCCTCGATCGGTGTCGTCATCAAACTGGCGACATTGTGGCTCGGGGGCAAGCTGCTTGAAGACCAGATCCGCTCGTTCCTCGACGCGATCGAGCGATACCAGTGGTGGATCGGGATCGGCTT
>DAIOTI010000250.1:0-3035 GCA_036752105.1 Ilumatobacteraceae bacterium
CTACAACGGTCAGTTCAGCCACGCTTTCTGCAAAGCGGCGATCTTGTCGCACGGCGAGAGCGAACGAAACGGACTGTTCGTCGTCGAAGAAATCACCTCGCGAACTCCGCGCGCCGACGAGCTTGCAGTGGGTGAGAAGGTGATTCAGCTGCTCACATCGCGTTTTGGTGAAGCACCGCTGTATGCGCGCATCGACATGGTCGATGGCGATGACGGCGAGCCGTTGGTGATGGAAATTGAATTGGCTGAGCCGTCTATGTTCTTTCATGTGGCAGAAGGCTCGGCAGATCGTTACGCCGACGCGATACTCGCGCGAGTGGCTGGGTAGCCTTCGCATCATGAGCGCGAACAGCGAACCCATGTCTCCGTCTGTCGGTCTTGCCGTCATCCACTTGTTCTGCAAGACCACCTCGGCCTACGACGCCGAGGCATTTGTCGGTGCAGTGAAGAACGCCGAGAGTGCCGGTGTCAGCGTGGTCACTGTCGCCATGCTCGGGCACAAGGCCGATGTCGCAGTCATGGCCACGTCGGCCGACATGCGTCCCCTCAAGTCGTTGCAGACTGCGCTGCAACATGCCGGGTTGTCCATCGCCGACTCGTACGTGTCGCTCACCGAAGTGAGTGAATATGCAAAGGGCGTGCCGCAGGAGATGCTGAATGCTCGCCTGTATCCGCAGCTTCCACCGCCAGGCAAGAACGCGTGGTGTTTCTATCCCATGTCGAAGCGCCGTGAGCCAGAGCAGAACTGGTTCACCTTGCCATTCGAGAAGCGTTCCGAGCTCATGATGGAACACGGCAAGAGCGGTCGCACATTCGCCGGCCGTGTCGTGCAGGTGGTCACCGGGTCGGCTGGTCTTGACGACTACGAGTGGGGAGTCACGTTGTTTGCAGTGAACCCCGACGACTTGAAAGAAGTCGTGTACACCATGCGTTTCGACGAAGCGTCAGCGGTGTACGCCGAGTTCGGCCCGTTCTACACCGGCATGGTCACACCGGTCGAGCAGCTCGCCCAGCAGATCTAGTTCGCCACCATGACCACCGACTTGGTGTTTCTTCGCGACGCGTACTTGCGAGAACTCGACGCCACGGTGGTGGAGGTGCGCGACAACGCGGTGGTTCTTGACCGCACGATTTTCTACCCGACTGGTGGCGGCCAACCTCACGACACGGGTGTCATCGACGGCCAATTGGTGGTCGACGTGCGCAAAGACGGCGATGTGGTCGTGCACACGCTCATCGATGGTGCAACGGTGCCCGCAGTCGGATCGACGGTTCAATGTCATGTCGATTGGGAACGACGTCACAAACTGATGCGCACGCACACCGCGATGCACGTGTTGTGCGGTGTCATCTGGAACGAGTGGCATGTGCCAGTGACCGGCGGGAACATGGAGCCATTGACCGCGCGTATGGATTTCGAGTTCAATCCGCTGCCAGATGATTTCGCCGCTCGAGTCGAACAACTGGTGAACGAGGCAATCGCTCGTGACCATTCCATCGAAGTGTCTTTCTTGCCGCGTGACACCGCTGTCATGGACGAAGACCTCATTCGCACCAAGGTGTCGCTCATTCCGGAAACCGTGAAAGAGATTCGCGTGGTCGACATCGTGGGCCTCGACAAGCAAGCCGACGGTGGAACACATGTCGCATCAACGCGCGAAGTGGGCACGTTTCGGGTGACTAAGGTCGAGAACAAAGGAAAGGGGTTCCGCCGTGTCAGAGTCGAACTCACTGATTGATATCTCGCCAGCGCGCCTGCAGAACCTGAGGAAGTGGAACCTCGCGCTCACGGTGTTGCACGGGGTGCAAGCCGTGATGATTTTCTTGATGGCAGGAAGTTTTGCCATCACCGTCACGTCGAATTTCCCTGTCGGTCCCCCAGGCACTCGCCTCGAGATGCCGTCGTCGTTCTTCGAGTTGGCAATCGGGCCGGCAGTCGCGGTGTTCCTGTTGATGGCGGCCATCGACCATCTGCTCACTGCCACGGTAAAGCGCGACGTCTACGAAGGTGACCTGCGTCGAGGCATCAACCGTTTCCGCTGGGTCGAATACTCGTTCAGTGCGACGTTGATGATGGTTCTCATCGGCATGTACTCAGGTGTCACCGACATCACTGCAATCGTTGCGATCATCGGCACCAACGTGGCGATGATTCTGTTCGGGTGGCTACAGGAAGTGATGAATCCGCCAGGACGAACAACCACCACCATGAAGCCGTTCTGGTTCGGCACGCTTGCTGGCGTCGCCCCATGGATTGGCATCTGGATCAACGTGGTGGGTGCAGACACCGTTCCGACATTTGTATTCGTTCTTGTGGTGCTCGAGCAGATTTTCTTCTTCAGCTTCGGGCTCAACCAATGGCTGCAATACAAAGGCGTCGGTAAGTGGACTGATTACGTGTACGGCGAGAAGGTGTACTTGGTGCTCAGCTTGGTCGCGAAGTCGTATCTTGCCTGGCAGATCTACGGTGGTTCACTCGCCAACTAGCCCTAGTGTTGTGCCGTCCATGTGGGCGGTGAAGGGGAGCGAATGAATCTGAAGCGGGTCGATCCGCAGCAAGCCGCCGACGAGCGCACCGCGGTACGCGAGTGGCTCGAGTATCACCGTGCGACGTTGCTCATGAAGATCGACGGGCTCACCGATACACAAGCGCGCACGCGCGCAATTCCGAGTAGCAACCTTTCGCTTCTCGGGCTTCTTCGACACATGGTGGTGGTCGAGCGGTACTGGTTCACGTGGGTCATCGGTGGTGTACGGCCCGAACCGATCTACATCACATGGGAAGATGAGAATCTCGACTTCAACTTCGATGACTCTGCGACTCTGGACGAGGCCATGAACTCGTACATGGTCGAGCTGAACACAAGTCGTGGTTTCGAGGCTGCTGTCGGGTCGCTCGACACGCTCGCCGCTACCACCGAAGTTCGCGAAGGCGCTGACTTTCGCCCCGATCTGCGTTGGGTGATGTTGCACATGATCGAGGAATACGCACGCCACAACGGCCATGCCGACTTGTTGCGAGAAGCAATCGATGG
>DAIOTI010000251.1:0-3034 GCA_036752105.1 Ilumatobacteraceae bacterium
CCCCACCGCACCCCACAGGTGCCCGACCCACCTCCCCATTGACGCCACGCCTCACGAGGTGAGCCCACATGCCCATGAGATTCGAGAATGTCCGTGCGAACACGTGTCCGTCGAACCGATGACGAGCTGCACTAGACAGACAGCGTGATTTCAAGGGTCGTCGCAACGCTCGCATCGCTCCTCACAGGTCTGTGGCGCCTTGCCACTCACCATCGAATCTGGTCGTTGACGCACGTTGCTGGTGCAGTGGTCGTTGTTGCGCTAGGTGCATACATCGGGTTCGCGCCCGGCTTCATTGCACTGCTCGCCGTCTACCTCATCGCGCACGTTCTCGTCGTCCGGAAGATCAGTTCCAATTTCTCCATGTCGGTCTCGAGCTCGGCGCTTGTCGTGTCGTCGGCCGTGACAGTGATCGTGCTCGGGCTCGCAATTCAGACTGTTCCATATGGTCGCTCACACGCTCAAGGACCTGTCACCGGCGAGCCGCAGTGGGCCGATGAAGAAACGCGCAACTTGATGGTTAGGGCATGTTTTGGTTGTCACTCAAACCAGGTCGAATATCCGTCATATGCATCTGTCGCGCCGATCTCGTGGATGGTGCAGAGTCACATCGATGAAGGCCGGGAGGCAGTGAACTACTCGGAATTTGCCACAGACCCAGGAGACGCCGAGGAGTCATTCGAAGTCGTCAAAGAAGGCTCGATGCCCCCGGCTTACTACACCCGCTTCGGCCTACACCCAGAAGCCCGGTTGTCTCCCGATGAGATGGAGACTCTCTTGAACGGCCTTCGCAACACGCCTGGGCTCACCGAGAATGGCGACTAATGGGCATCGAGCTCACGGCGAAGATTTTCGACAAGATCTTCGGCACTCACATCGACACTTCGCACCGCGAGTTCGTTCGTTGCCGTTGCGATGGCCACGTCCGTCAAGTGTCCGCTCCACTCCTGCGGCTTCCACTTCCGATACAGGATGCATTGGAACCGCGCGCCGATGCGTCCGCGACGCTGACTGATGCCCACCACTTTCATGTGATCCTTCGCTGCGAAGAAGAAGACTTCGCCCGGAGCCGCCGAAGCGAAACACACCGCCGCCCCGATCTCACCACGCACCATGTCACCCGTGTACACACCTATGTCCGTCATGTCGCACGCAGTGAGTGCCGCGACAAAAGCGTTACCCAACCACAACGAGCTCCGAGCCACGTCATCGACCCATAGTGAATCGTCTCGCGGAATCACGACGTCGATCCACAATGAATGCTCTGGATGCACGAACACCACTCCACCGCCTGTGCGCCTCTGGCAGATGTCGACACCCTCTGCCGCTGCAGTCTGGGCATTGACGAGGGTCGATGACTGAGTAGAACCAAGTACCAGCGCGGGCGAAGTCGGCACCATCACATGTATTGAGCGACCTTCTGGCAGGTCAAGTGCGTGTAGATCACCAGCAGTTCCCCTGCGACTTGCAACGTGCCATGCGGAATCACGTGCAGGAAGAGACGATTCGGTGCCCATCGGTTGGTTACGCCTGCGTCAACTGGCGTGGGCCAGATAGGGCTTCCACGCCTCGGGCACTCGCCCGACGGCAAACGTGATCCACGACAACTCCCGCGGCGCAAGTGGCAAGACATTCAATGCCATACCCGCTTCTTCGGGCGTGCGATCACGCTTTCGAAGATTGCACGAGCGACACGCTGCAATGACGTTGTCCCAGGTGTGCTTGCCCCCACGCGAACGCGGGATGACATGGTCGATACTGTCTGCGTGCCCTCCGCAATATGCACACTGATGATTGTCGCGCGCGAACACTGCGCGTCTCGACAATGCAGTGCTGCGATGGAAAGGCACCTTCACCATGTAACGCAATCTGATGACAGTGGGTGCGGGCACATTGATGCGTTCCGACCTGACCGGCACTCCTTCATCTTCGATGATCTCTGCTTTTTCACACAGCACAAGACACACGGCACGCCGGGCAGAGACGATGCTGAGCGGTTCGTACGTCGCATTGAGTACGAGCGCGCTCCTCATGGTCACCTACCGTTTGTCCGTTCCCAGTCGCGACACCATCTCAGATAGTTCACCACATCACTCGCACGTGGCGCTTCTGGTTCCCCCGCGGGCGTGCCGTACTGGGTTTCGAGCCTGAATCGCAGATACGGGGCGGCCGGGACAGGCAGAAAGGGTCTCTTGCGCCACCAACCATTCGGAGCAAGTCGAAACACCTGTCGAACTGCCACGGGCCACAGTGACGGCCGAGACATGACTGCCATGACCACCGCCACTCTTCCGCTTCTCGACTGCATCACCATGTCATCTCCTGCTTCGACTTCATCTCCGGCTTCGACTTCATCTCCGGCTTCGACTGAGGGGCAAGTGAAATGAAGATCTACTCGCGCTCAGGTCGCGCACGAAAGCGCGCCGAAGCAATCTTCGGCTGGCGCAACGTCTGAGCAAGGTCCTGTACTCCGGCTTTGCCCATGAGACGCACCTGTCGCTCGATGATGAGACCACACACGAGCATCGTGAGGAAACCGACAAAGGACACAAGGAAATGAACCTGAAGCGCGGCAACGGTGACGACGAGTCCGGCCACGACGCCAAGGACAGCCCAACGAACCGTTCGTACAGAGTGACGGTACAGACCAGACGGAGACACCGCTTGAGCGAAGCGCTCGTCGGTCTCGAGCTGCTGTTCGATTTCTCGCAGGATGCGCTGTTCGTCGTCGGAGAGACCCACACCCAAATCATTCCACCTTGTCGGCTCTCATACAATGCAGCAGAACAGATTTCATTGTGGCCCGAAAGGCGACTCCCCTGGTCGTCGGGAATTCAGCGTTGATGCCGGACCGATGGCTCCCTTGCCGTATCTGTCGAGAATCGTGTCGATGGCTGAGTTTGCCACCGACCACTGCGCTTCAACTGCCTCGACTGGGTCCTCGAAGTCCTCAAACAAGCGCCCCTCATCGACTTTCACCCCCAGATGTGCCGCATGAATGCCGACGAGGCGCACACCTTGTGAGGGATCAATG
>DAIOTI010000252.1:0-3010 GCA_036752105.1 Ilumatobacteraceae bacterium
TGAGGTAGCTTCGCCCCTTCTGAGCTGCACCCATGAGCGTTCCTTCACCGCGCAATGGCAGGTCGACTTCGGCCAACTCGAATCCGTTCGTACTGTCGACTAGTGCTTCGACCCGCGGACCCGGTTCATCGGCCGACGTCTGCAAGAAACACGTCGAGGCAACCGCACCACGACCGACGCGGCCGCGCAGCTGATGAAGCTGAGCGATGCCGAATCGGTCTGCGTCGACCACCACCATCGTCGTCGCATTAGGCACATCGACACCGACTTCGATGACCGTGGTGGCCACCAGTACATCGAGATCGCGATGACGAAAACGGGTCATCACTGCCTCTTTCTCGTCGGACTTCATACGACCATGTAAAAGTCCGACACGCAGACCCTTCAGCTCACCGTCACTGAGTCGTGCGTGTGTCTCCTCTGCCGATGCTGCCTCCAACTTCTCGCTTTCTTCGATGAGCGAACAGACGACATAGGCCTGCTCCCCCAGCTCGACGTGCTCTCGCACGTGTGCCCACATCGACGCTTCCATGAGAGGACCGTTGATCCACTTCGTGTCGATAGGTGTACGGCCAGGTGGCAACTCGTCGATGACGCTGACATCGAGATCGCCGTACACCGTCATCGCAGCAGTTCGAGGAATCGGAGTCGCCGTCATCGACAACACGTCCGGCATCGTGTCCTGCGCACCCCGCATCGCTCTCTCGCGCAGAGCGGCGCGTTGTTCCACACCGAATCGGTGTTGCTCATCGATGACGGCAACTCCGAGGTGTTTGAACTCGACCGCCTCTTGAATGAGCGCGTGCGTGCCGATGACGATGTCAACTGTTCCGTCTGCGAGCCCAGACAACACAGTACGCCGAGCCTCGCCTGTGACCTTGTTGGTGAGTAGTCGCACTTGTAGCGGTCGATCTCCGAACAGATTCGCCTCGTCTGGAACCATCAGCCCGTCCAAAAGTGTCGACACCGAACTGTGGTGTTGCTCTGCCAAAACCTCGGTCGGCGCCATGAGGGCGCCTTGCAGTCCGCCCTGCACAGCACACAACAGCGTCCACACCGACACCACGGTCTTGCCACTGCCCACGTCACCCTGCAACAACCGATGCATGGGGGTCGGCTGTGCAAGATCTGAAGTGATCTCGTCGATGACACGCTTCTGGGCCTTCGTCAGCGGAAATGGCAACGAAGCTGCAAAACGCTCGATGAGCGGCCCAGTAGTCCGGTGTGCCACTGCTTTTGATTCGTGCTCAAGTGCTCGCTTGCGACCCACCAACATCGTTTGCACTCGGAACACCTCGTCAAATGCGAGGCGGCGACGGGCATCGTCTCGCATAGTCATGTTGTCTGGGAGATGTATTCCACGAAGTGCCGACAACCGATCGACAAGATTCAGACGCGTCAGCATCTCGACCGGTATCGGATCTGCCACTCCACGAGGGTCACACTTCTTCAAAGCCGATTCGACCCACGCCGCAATGTCCCACGAATGCAGTTTCGATTTCTCGCTCTGTGGGTAAATCGGCACGATTCGACCAGTGCGATCACCGACAAGATCAACCACCGGGTTCGTCATCTGCAGATACCCGCGAAACATCTCGGGTTTTCCGAACACCGCAATCTGCGCACCAGTCTTCAGTTGCTTCTCTCGCCATGGCTGATTGAAGAACGTCAACGACAGTCGTCCGGTGCCATCACCAGTGTTCACATTCACCATCACACGATTGCCTTTGATGCGACGTGCAGCCACAGACCGAACTTCGACAAGCACCATCGTCTCCACGCCAAGTGTGATGTCGGCGATTCGAGCTTCGTTCGTGCGATCGACCCAACGTCGGGGGTATGTCTGCAGGAGATCGAGAATGGACGAGATGCCGAAATTCTCGAGTGCGTCCTTGCGTTTTTCGCCGACTCCCTTGATTCGCTCGACACTGAGCTCTGACAACTCTCGGTACGTGAGCGGCCCGGCGACGTCGACCACCGGTTCAGCCTTACTCGACGCCAAAGAGATACGGATACAGCGGTTGGCCGCCGCGGTGCACTTCCACCATCACGTCCGGGCGATTCGAAGCAACCCACTCGGTGATTGCATCGGTGTTCGAGGCAGTCGCATCTGATCCGGTGACAATGGTGAGCAGCTCACTCGAGTCATCGATGAGATGATCGAGCAACTTCGTCGAAGTTGCCACCACTCCGCCGCTCACTGCCACGATGCCGTCACCTCGCACGATTCCGATCCAGTCACCAGCGGTGATATGCCCGGCGTCGCTGTTCGTGTCACGAACAGCCTGGGTGACTTCGCCAGTGGACACCGACTCAGCAGCTACCGACATGTTCCTCGCGTTCGATTCTGCCGATGCTTCAGGGTCATACGACACGAGCGCTGCCAGCGCCTCTGGCATCGAACACGTCGGAACAACTCGAACATCTTTCGTAGTGAGCGCATCGACTTGCTGTGCGACCGGGATGATGTTCTTGTTGTTCGGCAAGATGACCACTTGACGCGCGTTCATGTGTTCAACAGCGGCGAGTAGCTCGGCGGTCGACGGATTGAGCGTCTGTCCACCGGACACGACACCGTGTACACCGAGTTGCCCGAACAACTCAGCGATGCCATCTCCACTTGCAACTGCCACGACCGCACAAGTGACAGCGGGCAATGACGTCGGCAACTTGGACGGAGTCGCGCCGAGCTCAGACTCTCTCGCCGCATGCTCTTCAGCCACCTCTTCGAATAGATCCGTCACTCGAATCTGTCGCGGACGACCTCCGAGTGCGATTGGCGCCTCGATCGCCGCGCCGATGTCATTGGTGTGGATATGGCAGTTGTACAAGCCTTCGCCACCGACGACGACTATCGAGTCACCGATGGTTCCCCACGCAGTCTTGAACTCGCCGACGCGGGTGTCTTCGAGGTCAAGAAAAAACATGACCTCGAAGCGCAGCTCGCTGACATCGACACCACCGTCGGCGACGCGGTGCGCTGCAGAATCGAGCTGCGCCGCCGATGGTC
>DAIOTI010000253.1:0-3000 GCA_036752105.1 Ilumatobacteraceae bacterium
GCCGGCATGCAGAACCGGGTGGGCCCGAACAAGACCGGCCCGTTCGGGTTGCTCCAAACGTTGGCTGACGGTATCAAGCTGTTCTTCAAGGAAGACCTCATTCCGGAGAGAGCCGACAATTTCGTGTTCCGCCTGGCGCCGTATCTCACATTCGTTCCGGCGTTTCTCGCGTTCGCCATCGTTCCCTTGGGTGGAGATTTCACCGGCGGCAACGATGGGACGGTCACATGGTTCGGCGAAGTGACTCGCGTGCAATTGGCCGACCCACCAGTCGGCGTGTTGTTCGCAGTCGCAATCTCGTCGATTGCCGTCTACGGAATCATGCTCGCCGGATGGGCGAGTGGTTCCAAGTATCCGTTGCTCGGTTCTGTTCGTGCGTCGGCTCAGATGGTGAGCTACGAAGCAGCACTCGGAATGAGCCTCGCCACAGTCGTATTGGTGGCAGGAACCTTGTCGACGAGCGGAATCGTGGCGAACCAAACCACGATCGGAACATGGCACCTTGTGACCACGGGAATCATCCCGTTCGTCATCTTCCTCATTGCGTCGACAGCCGAGATGAACTTGCCGCCATTCGACTTGGTCGAAGCAGAGCAAGAGCTCGTCGGTGGTTACAACACCGAGTATTCATCCATCCGGTTCGGCCTGTTCTTCCTCGGTGAATTCATGAACCCCATCACCATGTCGCTCTTGCTCTCGACTCTGTTCTTCGGAGGTCCTAACCCGATCGCTTTCGGCGACACGGTCATCAACATCCCGCTCATTCCTGGTGCGCTTGAAGGAACTGTGTGGGTGATGCTGAAGATGTTCGCTTTCCTCTATCTCTTCGTCTGGTTCCGAGCGACCTTTCCTCGTCTTCGTTACGACCAACTCATGGACCTTGGTTGGAAGGTACTCATTCCGGCGTCACTTGGTTGGTTCATGTTGCTGGCGGCTCAACGCGTGGGCGATGTCGCCGGATGGGATCCAGTGATCACCACAGTGGTGGCTGCGATCGTCTTGCTCGTGTCGTACTCCCTGCTGCAGCTTGCTCTGCGCACGAGTCGCCTTGAGCGCGAACGTGAAGGAGCGATGTTCTAATGGGTTACCTCGGAGGCCTCCTCGTCACGGTGCGTCAGCACGGGCGTCGCAACCGTGTCACCACCGAATACTCCGGTGGTCGTGTGTGGCGCAAGAAGCGAAATGACAAGAAAGATCAGAAGATCGACAAGCCGGAGCGCCTGCACGGACGTCATGTGCTCAATCGGTACGAGGACGGCATGGAGAAGTGCATCGGCTGCGAATTGTGCGCCGGTGTCTGCCCGGCGCGATGCATCTATGTTCGCGGCAAGGACAACGACCCGATGAATCCGACCTCACCTGGTGAGCGTTTCGGATTCGTGTATGAGATCAACTATCTCCGTTGCATCCACTGTGACTTGTGCGTCGAGGCATGCCCGACCGAGGCGATCACGGAGACGAAGTTGTTCGAGTTCTCTTTCACTAATCGCCGTGACGCGATCTATACGAAGAATGAACTGCTCGTCGGTGAAGACGGCAAGCCGCAACATATGCCATGGGAAGACTGGCGTGACGGTGAGGATCTCAACACGAGTGGCTGGATGCGTGCAACTGCACCGTCAGGTGATGCTGATTTTCGAGGCATCGTGTCCTGGAGTGGCGAGCTGGGCTATGGCACCCGCGCCCCTGAACCTGGTCAGGACGGCGAGTAGTTCGTGGAGCTTTTCGTCTTCATTTGTGCCGCCGTCATGGTGCTCCTCGGCGCTCTTGGTGTGATCCTGCGCAGCAATCCCGTGCATGCTGCGCTCAGTCTGGTGTTGACACTGTTCGGTGTGGCGGTGCTGTTCGTCGCGCAGGACGCACACTTCCTGGCAGCCGTCCAAGTCATCGTCTACGCCGGAGCAATCGTCGTGTTGTTCCTCTTCGTGATCATGCTTCTCGGAGTCGACAAGGCCGAAGACGTGAAGACCGAACCATTGACTGCTCAGCGACCCCTCGCACTTGTCTTGGGTGTCGGGGTCTTCGCGGTTCTGGCCACCGCAATCATCACGTCCACAGATTCGGTCGTGCGCCGAGGTGAAGGCCTGAACTCCACCGAAGTCGCCGACCCCGATGCGAACATTCGCCAGATTGCTCGGTCGATCTTTGGCGACTATGTGTTTGCTTTCGAAGTGGTGTCGATTCTTCTGCTTGTCGCAGTGGTCGGCACCGTGTTGCTGACTCGTCGTCAGCGTCGTGTAGCGGCGGTGTCGAAGTGATTGCGGCAGCCACACCGACCACCACCTGGTACTTGCTGCTCTCAGCATTGCTTTTCGTCATCGGCATGGTGGGTGTCATGATCAGGCGCAATCCACTCGTCATGTTCATGTGTATCGAACTGATGTTGAACGCTGTGAACCTGTCATTCGTGTCGCTCGCGCCCCGTGTGGCGAACATCGACGGACAGACGGCTGTTTTCTTCGTGATGGTCGTCGCAGCGGCAGAAGTCGTCGTCGGCCTCGGAATCATCGTGTCGATCATGCGTGGTCGAACCCATGCCACCGTCGATGACGTGGCGGAGTTGAAGGGCTGATCCATGGTCGAACTTGCATGGCTCATTCCTGCCCTGCCGCTCGTCGGCTTCGTGACAATTCTGTTGTTCGGTCGCCGCCTTGGTGATCCGAAGGCAGGTCTGTTCGCAGCTCTCATGCCTGCAGCGGCTTTTGTGGTCACTGTCGCGGTGTACTTCGACGTGTTGTCTCGAGAAGCAGAAGAGCGACATCACGTCATCAAGTTGTTCTCCTGGGTGCCGGTCGGGTCACTGCACATCGACATGGCGTTTCTCATCGATCCGCTCTCGGTGACGATGGCGCTCTTCATCACCGGCATCGGTTCGCTCATTCACTTCTACGCCGTTGGTTACATGCACGGTGACCCAAAGTTCTCGAAGTTTTTCCTGTATCTCAATCTCTTTGTCTTCTCGATGTTGATGTTGGTGCTGGGTGAGAACTTGCTGGTGAC
>DAIOTI010000254.1:0-2994 GCA_036752105.1 Ilumatobacteraceae bacterium
CGCTTCGACGTTCGGCGCAGTGTTCGGCCCGGTGTTGGTGCATCCTGCTCAACATGTGGCGGTGGAGTGGTTCGGTATCGCCAAGTACTCGGGTCCATTTCTCTTCAGTGCAATGTTTCTCTTTACTGCGTTCGTCTCCACGACAGTGTTGCTACGACCAGATCCGTTGGTTCTTGCGGGGGGAGTGGGGAAGGATTCTTCTGCCAACACACGGCGCGGTCACATGTCAGCCACGATTCATTCGATCTGGTCCGGCTCCTCGTCGCGTACTGCCTTGCTGGCGATGGTGGTGTCGCAGGTGACCATGGTCGCAGTCATGACGATGACCCCTGTTCACCTCAAACTGCACGGCCACGAAGGAGTCAGCCCGTTTGTCGTCTCGTTACACATCGCGGGCATGTATGCATTCAGTCCGCTGGTCGGCCGCTTCAGTGATCGACGAGGACATCACGAGACGATTCGGGTAGGCGCAGTGTTGCTCGTTGCCGCGACTGCGATTGCAGCACTCTCTGGCAACATCGAGCAGCTTTTATTCCCGTCTCTGTGGTTGCTGGGCGTCGGGTGGAATTTCGGGTTGATCGGTGGGTCGAGCCTGTTGTCCGAGGCGACCTCGGCGGAAGCACGTGTACGCGTGCAGGGTGTTGCCGACCTGCTGATGAGTTTTTGTGGAGGAATGGGTGGCTTTGCCTCTGGCTTCATTCGTCGAGCGGTCGGCTACCACCTGCTCTCGACATTCGCTCTTGTTGCAGCCGGATTCCTGCTCGTCCTCGTGCACGGTCAACTCGCTCGCAAAAGCCACGCTGCTGCGCCTGCCACTAGATAGCGTCGGTTCATGATCAATTGGGCCACTGATTTCATCGACGCAATTGGGCTTATCGGCGTCGCATTGCTCATCGCACTCGAGAGTATTTTTCCGCCGATTCCATCTGAACTCATTCTTTTACTCACTGGTTCGAATATCGCAGCTGGTCGGTTCGGTTATGTCGGTGGTGTCATCGCATCCACCGTTGGGTCGGTGATTGGCGCTTATGTGCTCTACGGCATCGGTCGAGCATTGAGCGAGGATCGGCTAGAGCGCTTTCTCTCGACTGTCGGGCGAGTCGTTGGCCTCAAGCGCTCTGATGTGCACAAGGGGTTCGTGTGGTTCGAACGACACGGATCGCTGGTGTTGTTCTTCGGGCGACTCGTCCCCGTGGTGCGTTCGGTGGTCAGCATTCCCGCTGGCGCCGAGAAAATGTCGCTTGTTCGCTTCACCGTGTTGACGGCCGCAGGTTCGGTCATCTGGAATGCAATTTGGGTCGCGATCGGTTGGGGTCTCGGAAATGAATGGGAGAAAGCCGGTAAGTGGGGCGACTACCTGCAATATGCAGTGGTCGCCGGCGTGGCTGTCGGTTTGGTGTATCTCATCGCGAAGGCTCGTCGTCAAAGAGCAACGGAATCAGTCTGAGGCCGAGTTCTCGAACTCTCTCAGTGAGAATGTCGTTCGAGCGCCGCGCGAATCTCTTGTTCTGCGGCGGCTGCATTGGCCCATGACCCGACCGTCGACTCTTTGCCTGGCTCGATGAGTTTGTACACCTCGAAGAAGTTCGCAATTTCCGCGAGCAGGAATTCAGGGGCATCACCAAGGTCGCGGTACTGCGCATAGCGGGCGTCGCGCGAAGGCACGCAGAGCACTTTGGCATCGGGACCCTTTTCGTCTTTCATCCAGAACACACCGATTGGACGTGCCCACACATGGCATCCGGGAAACGTGGCTTGAGGTAGCAAGATCAATGCATCGAGAGGGTCACCGTCCTCGCCGAGTGTGTGCGGGAAGAACCCATAGTCGAGCGGATACTGCGTGGCGGTGAAGAGCGTGCGGTCGAGCCAGATGGCACCGGTCTCGTGATCCATCTCGTACTTGTTGCGAGACCCTTGGGGTATCTCAACGATCATCTCGATTTCCATGTTCACCGAGCGTACGCAGGCGAGTGCTAGTTGCCTCTCACTCGCACCGAGAGGCAGGTGACACAGCCCTCGAGCTTCTCGAACTCGCTGATGTCAACGAGAATTGGTTGGAGGCCACGCTGGCGCAACAACTCGGCACTGCGAGGTGCACGGGCAGACATGAGTACCCGTTTGTCATCCACGACGACGACATGCGCGCCTTGTTCTTCGGGCATCGACAAAAACGTTGGAAAAACAGAGATGTCGTCAACCACTGGTTCCCAGCCGATGAAGGTGCCATCTGGCAGGGCAGTGACCGCAGATTTGAGGTGCAATGCCTTCGTGGTCGGCACGGTGACCACTGTGGCACCGTGCGGCTCGACGATCTCGGCGAACTGGTCGATGCCGTGCTGGTTGGTGCGACCGCCGCGACCCACATAAACGGTCTGGCCGACTTTCAAGACGTCGCCTCCGTCCAATGTGCCGGGAGAGTCGATGTAATGGATGCGTAGTCCCAGACCTCGCACGATGGGTTCAACATCGACAATTTCTGGTTTGCGAGCGTCATTTCCTGGATTGGTGATGATCGCGACGTCGCCATAGATGACGACGGTGTCTTCGATGAACACACTGTCTGCGCAAGAATTCAATTCGGGAACTTCAACGATGTTCCACCCGACCTCAGAGAGAGTCTGCACATAAGAGGCCCACTGCTTGCGTGCCAGATCGATGTCGACAGGCTGCCGTTCGATGTGGGTGAGAAGCCCTTCGGCGAGACGAGAACTCGTTCGACGCACGAGAGCCACAGTCATATGGAGCGGGTGACGGGAATCGAACCCGCATAGCCAGCTTGGAAGGCTGGAACTCTAGCCATTGAGCTACACCCGCGAGACGCGAAGTCTGTGTGAAGAGGATAGCCCCGCATTCACGATTTGAGCCAAGAGCGAAAAGTTGAATCTGCGGCAAGAATGCGCGCGAAGCGGGAAGATTATGGTGTTCCTATGGAGCCCATCGAGCACGTTGATGTCGCAATCGTGGGTGCAGGGCTCTCAGGAATAGGTGCTGCAT
>DAIOTI010000255.1:0-2992 GCA_036752105.1 Ilumatobacteraceae bacterium
AATGACGACGTTGCACGTTCATTCGACTTCTCCTGCTCGTCGTCTCGTGCGTCGTGCTGTCAACACCGCACTCGTCGCCACAGCAGTCGGCGCACTCGTGTATGTCGAGCGCCAGACTCCTGTCGAACAAGAAGGCGCAGGTGCAGCGCGCATCCCGCTCGCTGCATTCGCACAGCAACCAGCACCGCCGCGAATCAGCACATCATGGTTTTGTCCTGGTGTTGCCGCTGGTGACGGGTTGAGTGCAGGGCGCGTCGTGATTGCCAACCCGACGGAAGCTGAGGTGACTGCAGCGGTCACTTTGTTGAGCGCCGACGGCCAAGAGCAGCGTCAAGTGCTCGTTCCGGCGCGAACCCAGAAGTCGGTGGATGTCTTGAACGGTCGCACAGTCGGTGTCGTGGTGCCGATCGTCGAAGTCATCGGCGCGCTCGCCTCCGTCGAACAGCAGAGTGAGTTTGCAGCCGGTGATGTGACCGCGTCTTGCACCACAGCCACCTCTTCGACGTGGTATTTCGCTGATGGTGTCACGCTTGACGGCTCGTCGATGCGCATCATGATCACCAATCCATTCCCAGAGACTGCGGTCGTCGACGTTGCATTCACGACGGTGGATGGTCGCCGAAGGCCCACCTCTCTACAGGGACTTCTCATCGCACCGCGTTCAGTTCGCAGTTTGTCGATGCCTGACGAAGGCGCTGCCGACGAGCAGCGCGTCGCTGTAGAGGTCAAGACGACGACCGGCAAAGTGGTCGCCGCTCGAGCGCAGCACTATCTAGGTGGTGGCCGATTGGGATACTCCACGATGTTGGGGGTGCCTCAGCGACTGTCGAAGTGGTGGTTCGCCGGAGGGAACACTGGTGCGAACATCGTGGAACAACTGGTGCTTTTCAATCCGGCAGAAGACGACATCACGGTCGATGCGGTGTTCACCGGTGCCGGTCTGTCGGGTGATGTTGCGAACGGTGTCGCTGCACCCAGTGCGACAACATCTGTGGCAGTTCCTGCCGGTGAAGTCGTCGTGGTCAATGCAGG
Organism: Ilumatobacteraceae bacterium; assembly: GCA_036752105.1. Classification (GTDB taxonomy): domain Bacteria; phylum Actinomycetota; class Acidimicrobiia; order Acidimicrobiales; family Ilumatobacteraceae; genus UBA2093. The sequence continues at coordinate 1,033 of DAIOTI010000255.1, forward strand.
CAATGTCGAAGGGTTGCCCGAAGGAGTGCACGGCATATCAGTGTCGACCAAGGACGGGAGCACCTTCGTCGCAGAACATGTCATCAATCAGCGTGTCGCGAAGAGCAACTTCACCGCAGTGATGACTGGCGCTCCAGATGAATTGGCGACGACCACGTGGCGAGTGCCTTCTGGCGTGACGCCCGGTACGCCGCGAGCATTGACGTTCGTCAACACCACCGTCTTCGATGCGACGGTGCGAGTGTCTGCAATCGGACCTGGTGGCGAGTTTCCGATTCCGTCACTACAGACAATTCCACTTCCAGCAAGTGGAGTCACCGTGATCGACATGCCCCTTGACGCGACGACAGGCGAGTTGATCATCGAGTCGGACCAACCCATCGTCGTCCAACGTCGCCTGAGTCGTGGTCGACAACTCGTGGGGTTCTCTGGTGTCTTGGCTCTGCCGCAGCCAGGAGCAAATTCGAGATGATCAGAATCGTTGTCGCCCTCATCGTCGTCCTCGCTGCAGTTGCGGTCGCACAATTCATGAAGCGTCGCGACACGCCTGCTCCCACTCAGGGAGGGTTCCAAGTTCCGACGCAGCTCGACCGCCACGACTTTCCAGACGTGACAGCACCTTGGTTGGTCGCAGTGTTCACCTCGGCCACATGTTCCACATGTTCCGATGTGTTCAGCAAGGCATCAGTACTCGGTTGTACCGATGTCGCGGTGCGCGAAGTTGAATACACCGCTGCGAGATCGCTCCATACGAAGTACGGGATCGATGCTGTTCCGGCACTTGTCGTGGCAGATCAGCGTGGAGTCGTGCGATCTGCGTTTCTAGGCCCCGTGAAGGCACAAGACCTGTGGGCAGCCGTGGCTGAATGCCGCGAGCCAGGGTCGACCCCAGAACCACAACTCGGACACGATCACGATCGATGACATGACAAGTGCTCCCCGCGAACGACGTGTAGCACCGGAAGCGGAGCAGAACCCGGGGCGAAACTCGCCAGGAACACCGAACGGACGTGGAAGAGAGGCTTGTTCGTCCGAACTGAAACCGAACAGGGGAGTGACTGATTCAGCTAATGGGAGTCGATTCAACTCGCGAGATGCGAAAGGATCCGTCCAGGCCGGGCGTGCGTCGACCGCGATTGACCGGCGACTCGGACTCCGTTTGCCCACACCCCCATAATTCCGCGCGGCGCAACAGTGGGGTTCTCGTAAGTGCCAGTGTCGATGACACTATCGAAGTCGAACAACACGAGATCGGCGAATGCATTCGTGGAAGTGACGCCCCTGCCATCCAACCCGAAACGTTGGGCTGACATACCGGTCATCTTGTGGATGGCGGTCTCAAGCGACACGACGCCGAGGTTGCGTGCGTATTCACCGAGAACCCGTGGAAACGTGTGATGCAAGCGAGGATGAGGTCGAGATCCGGCCGGGATTCCGTCACTGCCAATCATCACGAAGTCCTCTTTCAGGATCAGCGCGATGTTCTCTTCGGTCTGGTTGGCGACCACCACAATGCATCCGCGACCCTCACTCTCGACGATTCTTCGAGCTGCGTCCGCAGCATCGAGTCCGAGATCGACTGCAACAGATTCAAGAGTCCTGCCCTCCCAACCGGGATTCCGCGGAGCCGAAGCGATCATGACCGCAGCAGCCGAGATCAAGCCGAAATTGGTGGACTCTCTGAAGGCGTCAGCAGACACCAACTGATCGAGGGCGGTACTTCCCCGGGAATAGGGATACTGATCTGCCATCACGTCAAGGCCCGCGTCCCGTGCTGCGCGTATCTCCCTCACGGCCTCCCACGCAAGTGATGCATTCTCTGCGCCGATTGCCTTGAGATGTGACACCTGCACCTTCACTCCGGTTTCACGACCGATGCCGATCGTCTCTCGCACACTCTGGACCAGACCGTCGTGTTCGTTGCGCATGTGCGACGTGTAGATGCCGTTGCGTGCAGCGA
>DAIOTI010000256.1:0-2984 GCA_036752105.1 Ilumatobacteraceae bacterium
CAATCCGAGTCCGGCCACACCGGATGCGACAGCACCGGAGGTGACGAGAAGAACCTCGTGGCCAGATGCGCGCATGTCGGCGATCTGGTCTGCCACCGATGCGATGACATATGGAATGAGCACTCCCTTGTCATCGGTGAGCGATGACGTGCCGATTTTCAGAACCATTCGCATGACCACAGGCTCACATATCTGAGTGGTATTCGAAACTGAATTGCGCGATCCACACGACGTCGCCGTCTCGCGCACCAGCGCGGGACAACAATTTGTTGACGCCTAGCTTGTTGAGGCGATCGTCGATGTAGTTCAGGGCCTCTGGGCTGGTGACGTCGTTCAACGCGACCACACGCTCTGCGGCACGGCCGTGAACGCGGAATTCGTTGTCTGCTGTGCGCTCGACCCATGCATTTTCGGGTAGCGGGCGCATGATGATGTTCGACTCTTGGTTCACCTCTTCGGCTCTCGCGCGTGACACCAGCTCGGCAAGCGTGTTGAGAACCTTTCGCACATTGTTCGTGGTGATGGACGACATGTGGACATGAGGCCAGGCCTCGAGAACTTCAGGAGGCACGCTGTCGTCTTTCGTACCGACAATCAGCGAAGGGCGCTCGAGAAGCTCTGGCTGATACCTGCCGACTTCCTGACGGAGCACTTCGAGTTGACGATCAGGTTCGATGCCATCGAGAGCGACCAAGTCAATGAGGAAGCACAACACCCTCGCCCGTTCGATGTGACGCAAGAACTGGTGGCCGAGTCCGCGGCCTTCACTTGCTCCTTCGATAAGTCCAGGAATGTCCGCCATCACGAACTCAACCTCGTCACCGAGGCGTACGACACCAAGATGTGGCTCGAGGGTCGTGAACGGATAATTGGCGATCTTCGGTTTCGCTGCTGACACTGTGGAGATGAATGTGCTCTTACCGGCATTCGGAAAACCGACCAGCGCAACATCAGCCATGAGCTTCAACTCGAGCTTCAGCCAGCGTTCCTCTCCGTGTTCACCTTGCTCTGCGAACGTCGGAGCACGGCGCTTGTTGTTCAGGAATTTCGCGTTGCCACGACCACCACGGCCGCCATGGGCCGCCAGCCACTGGTCACCATGGTTCATCAGATCAGCGAGAATCTCACCGCTGTACATGTCGCGAACAACGGTGCCTTCGGGGACGTGAACCTTGAGGTCTTCGCCACGTCGACCATGTAGGTCCTTCCCTTTGCCGTGGATGCCGTTTTCCCCGCGTCGGTGCGGATGATCGCGGAACGCAAGTAGAGATGCCACGTTGCGATCAGCCACCAACCAGACATCGCCCCCTTTCCCACCGTCGCCACCGTTTGGTCCACCGAATGCCACTGGACCCTCACGACGAAAGGCAACGCAACCAGCTCCTCCGTCACCACCGGTGACATTGAGTTGTGCTTCGTCGACAAATCCACTCATAGAGACGTAAGTGAGGCTACCGGTGCGCCAGTTCTGACTCTGGGAGTCATGCAGAGAGGCGTCGCCTGTGCTGTCACACCGTTCCCGTACGCTGACGTCATGTCGTCGCACGAGTCGAACACACCTCCTCTCAGCGAACACCAACACGCACACGAGCACACTGAGCGTGCCCGTACTTGGGCATCCACCATGAGCGGTCATGCTGCAAACAGCGACATTCGTGTGGCCCACTCCGACTCGTGGGCGGGGCTTGGCACCACCCACATTGCCGATCGCTCAGAGCGCGACACCCATGCAGAACAAGACCTTGCCCCGCACGCCACGCGGGCTGTCGGTGCAGGCAATCGACTGCTTCCCGAAGACCCCGACCCTTATCGCTCATGTTTTGAGCGCGACCGTGACCGCATTTTGCATGCCACTTCTTTCCGACGACTGGCCGGCAAGACCCAGGTGTTCGTTTTTCCAGACGATCATCAACGCACTCGACTCACTCACGCGTTGGAAGTTGCCCAAGTGGCCGTGTCGGTTGCGCGCGCCTTACGTCTCAATGTCGCACTCGCCGAAGCCATCGCGCTCGGTCACGACTGTGGTCACGGCCCTGGTGGCCATGCATCAGAAGACGCGTTGTCTCAATATCTCCCCGAAGGTTACGACCACGCCGTTTGGGGAGCAGACGTGGTGCTGACCCCGCTCAATCTCTGCCTAGAAACACTCGATGGTGTGCGCAATCACAGTTGGTCTCGACCAGCACCGCGCACGGCCGAAGGCGAGGTGGTCAGTTGGGCCGACCGCATCGCCTATGTCTGCCACGATTTTGAAGATGCAGTGGCAGCAGGCATCGTCTCGCCACGCCAACTTCCGAGCGCAGTCGCCAACCTTTGCGGAACTGAAAGACGCTCACAACTTCATGTCTTCATCAATGCCATGATCGAAGCTGCTGCTTCTACCGGCCGAATCGGCATGACTCCCGATGCTGCCGATGCTCTCGCCGCTTTTCGTCAGTTCAACTACGAACAGGTGTACCTGCGACCAGCGTCTGTCGAACAAGGCCAGTCAGTCATCACCATGCTGCGTGCGCTCGTCGAGCACTACGCCGACCGCCCCCATTTGCTCCCAACTGGTGACGATCTTCCCGTGGCTGACGCCGGCAGCGAACAAGCTCTTCGTAATGCCGTCACGTACGTGGGAGGCATGACCGACAGGTTTGCCTGTCGACAAGCGGTCACTTTGCTCGGATTCAACTCAGACTCATTGCCTCAAGGCATCGACACCTTGCGTTGACGCCCACTGGCGTTGCGAGATGAACTACTCGGGCAGAACGTCGACGACTTTGCGCCCGCGGCGCTCGCCGAACTTCACGCTGCCGTTGACCAGCGCGAACAACGTGTCGTCTTTGCCGATGCCGACGTTCTTGCCAGGGTGGAAACGAGTTCCACGCTGACGCACGAGAATGGTTCCGGCGGAGATATTGGTGCCGTCAAATGCCTTGATTCCGAGGCGCTGGGCGTTTGAGTCGCGGCCGTTACGTGTTGAACCGCCACCTTTAGTC
>DAIOTI010000257.1:0-2977 GCA_036752105.1 Ilumatobacteraceae bacterium
AGGTGGCGTTGATGATGCGGGTGGTCAACTGCATCGTCGGTGTTTCAAATGTCGCTTCGATATCGCCGAAACGAATGCTGATTTCTTCGTTGGCGTCGAGAAGACGTTGCAACTCGCCGAGTGCGCGGCTTGGAAGCAAGAATTCCTGGCCGAACCCGAGCACCGATGTGCCCACGATGTCGCGCACTGCCAAGCGATAACTGTCGGTGGCAACGAGGCGAAGACCGGTGTCTTCGGCCCGCAACAACACTGCGGTGAGATGTTGCTTGCCGAGATCGCGACTGGCTGCACGAACAACTTGGTTGAGAGCGAAAGAAAGATCTTTTGCCGACATCGTGACCGGGTTCGCCGGTGCAGGTGATGTGCGCGGAAATTCGATGGCGTTCAGAGTGGGAACTGTGAATTGAGATCGCCCAGCACTGAGAGTCGCAGAGTCCGCACCGACATCGACGGTGAGTTTTCCGTTCGGAAGTGCGCGCACGATGTCGTTCAACAAACGAGCGCTGATGAGTGTTTGTCCGTTCCGCTCACCACCGACTGAGAGTGTGAACTGCAACGAGATGTCGTTGTCGGTACTCGAAGCCACCAACGTGTCGTCGTTCAGCTGCAGCTTCACTCCAGCGAGAGCGGGCGACGACGAGTTACGAGACGTGGCAATGCGCGAGAGTGCACCGAGTGCCTCGGCCAACATTCCTTGTTCACTTCGAAACTTCATGGTTTTTCTTTCGTGCGATTACCACTAGCAGTGGCTGATTAATAACTAATGGTTGTAATAGGTGCTGTGGATTGTGGAGAAGGTGTACCAAACCCTTGTGTCATAACAAGTGAGGGTGTGTGCTTCGGAGTGGCACCGTGCACATGTTGCAAGCGTGCAATTTCCTTGGCTGTGTATGACCCGTGTTTTTTCGACATGTGTCCACATGGAACACACACCGAATCCGCAAGGTCATCCACACGGGCAAGTGCACGAGCAGACATGTGAATCAGTTCACCTTCTTCAGTTTGGCGATGAGGTCGGTGACCTGATCGAACACTTGCTTGCGCTCGCGCATGAGACGCTGGGTCTTGTCGACCGCGTGAATGACCGTGGTGTGGTCGCGTCCACCGAAGAGACGGGCTATGGCCGGGTAGCTGAGCTCGGTCATGTCGCGGAAGATGTACATCGCTATTTGCCGGGCTGACACCAACGGACGCTGACGACTCTTGCCCTTCAAGGCCTCGACGGTGAACCCGAGGTATGAGGCGCACTCGGCGAGCAATTCTTCGTCGGTGCGATGCTTTGGAGCGGTGTCAGACAAGAGGTCGGCCAGCTGCTGCTGGGCCATCTCAATGGTCGGGGTCTCGCGGGTGAGGTTGGCGTAGGCAGTGACTCGAATGAGGGCGCCTTCCAACTCGCGGATGTTCGAGGTGACATTCGAGGCGATGAACTCAAGCACGTCTGGGGGAAGGTGGGTGTTGTCCCGCTCGGCCTTGTTCCGAAGAATCGCAAGGCGAGTCTCCATGTCTGGGGGCTGAATGTCGGTGATGAGGCCCCAACGGAAGCGGCCACGGAGGCGATCTTCCAGGGTTGGGATGGCGTCGGGCACCCGGTCAGACGAAATGACGATCTGCTTGTTGGCGCCGTGGAGGCTGTTGAAGGTGTGGAAAAACTCTTCCTGCAGACCCTCTTTGCCTTCCATGAATTGGATGTCGTCGATGAGAAGAACATCGACTTCGCGGTACCTGCGTTTGAACGCTGCAGTGGTGTTCGTACGAATGGCGTCGACGTATTCGTTCAAGAAGGTTTCAGTAGACACGTACCGCACCACGTAGTGGGCGTAATGGGCGTGCACGTACCAACCGATGGCTTGCAAGAGGTGGGTCTTGCCCAAACCGGCCTGGCCGTAGATGAACAGCGGGTTGTATGAGCGAGCTGGAGTCTCGGCCACACGCAAGGCTGCTGCGAGTGCGAATTGGTTTGACGCACCTTTGACGAAGTTCTCGAATGTGTAACGGGGGTTGAGACCGACCGCAGAACCCTTGTTGGCATTGACTTTTTCGTCGGTTGCGGGCGCGACGTAATCGTCGGCTGTCGGCATGGCAACTGCATCGCCGGCATCTTCTGTTGCCTGAGTCTCGTTCACTTCGACGACGAGCACACGGTCGCTCTCACCGATCTCTTCGAGCGCGTCGAGGACGAGTGGGCGGTAACGCGAGATGATGCGATCACGTACATACGTGTTCGGCACCTGCAACCGGAGAGAATCTTCATCACTGGCGAGCGCAACGACATCGTTGAATGTCGAATACCAAACTCCTTCAGACACTTGTGCCTTCAGCAGTTGCGACGTTGCGTTCCAGACCGCTTCGTGGTTGTTCACTACTCTCGTCCCCTCCGTCCACAGCCACGTCCACAGGGTGTGGACGGACCCCCAACTCGTTTCGTTGGAACCGGCGAGAGTATCAGGCTGTGGACAAAGCAAAAATTGGGCGACTGAAAGGGGCCATGGCGGGTTGTGGGCCGGCAGACCCGCCACCTAGCCTGTGACGACTGCCCGTTGGCTCGCTCATGGCACCAGCTGGCATCAACTATCGATACTTGTGTCCCGAACCCCGGGGCACCTGTGCGAGGAGCTCCAATGAAGCGCACATTCCAGCCAAACAATCGCCGCAAGGCACGCAAGCACGGTTTCCGCGCGCGCATGAGCACACGTGCCGGTCGCGCCGTGTTGAAGTCACGCCGCGCCAAGGGCCGCTACCGCCTCAGCGCTTGATCGGCCGTATTCAGAGCCGGTCGGCTTTTCGGCGCGTTGCGCTCGAGGGCCAACGTCACCGCTCTGGACCCCTGTCCTGCACCATGGTTCTTGACGCCACCCTTCCCGGACCTCTCGTGGGTTATGCCCTGGGCCGCCACGTCGGCTCCCCGGTCGCCTTGGAAGGTGCGCTCAAGCTCAAGGAACTCGCCTACATGCACGCCGAAGGATTTGCGGCCGGCGAG
>DAIOTI010000258.1:0-2977 GCA_036752105.1 Ilumatobacteraceae bacterium
ATACGCTTGGCGAGGGCCCTAGTCGCCTCGTGACACCGGCGGCCTTTTTCTTCCAGAACTTCGTCCGAGAGCTCCGGTTCGATCCAACTGGCCCGCGACTCAATCCAGTAAGTGAAGGGACGGACGATCCCCGACTCGTCAGCTAGGTCGACAAGGCTTGGATCTCGACGCTCGCCCCACTCCCGCCAGCGAGACGGAGGCAGAACAAGCATGGGGCTATGCGAACTCCCCACACCCAGAACGATTTCGCTCACTTGGTCTCCCCCACCTCAAACTCCCGGGAAGAGTAGCAGCGTGGGATTTCTGGAGTCAATATTGGATCCAAATGAGGTCTTCATCTCTTGAGCCCGGTTCAGTACCATCGGAGCAGTGAAGGTCGACTCCCAACGCGACGAAGAATCTCCCGACCGTCCCAAACTCGTCAAAACGGGCGATGCCGTGGTTCGAGCAGTTGTCGAAATCCGATATCGAATCATGACTGGGCGGTTATCCGCTGGCGAACAACTCCGACAAGAGGAATTAGCGCGCGAACTTCTGATCAGTCGTGCTCCGATCCGAGAGGCTCTTCGAGCCTTGTCAGACCAGGGACTTCTCGAACACCGCGTTCACAGTGGCTACTTCGTGAAGAAGAGGCCAGCGGAGGAGTTACGTCAGATCTACAGGATACTCGGCTTTCTCGAGGGCCTCGTGATGGAAGAGCTTCCACCTCCAACCCCAGAAGTGATTGACCGACTTCGGAAAATCAACGACAAGATGCGCGAGTACATCCGCACCGACGATTGGTCGCCCATGGTCGACCTGAACCGTCAGTTCCACTTCGAGATCTTTCGCCTCTCCCCCCTGAAGGTGGTCCTCGAAGAATTGGAGCGACTGTGGACGATCGCCGCCCCGTATATCGCCCAGAAATACACGACTGAAGCAATGCGCTCGAGAACGATCTTCGAACACGAAGGCCTCATCGATGCTCTGATCTCGCAGGAGCCAGGTGCCCTGACCGAAAGACTCGCCGTTCATCGCTCACAGCGTCAGACGGCGAACTGACTGCTGCCAACAGCCGAGTCCTGGCATCTCTCAAAGGTGATAGACCTCTCTCGGACCTCTGAATCGAGACGAACGGGGAGAAGTCATGGCAGAGTCGATCGAAGTTGCTGGATTGCATCATGGCGACATGCCCATTCCGTTGGCGTCCCGGGTCGGTCCACTCGTCATGTCAAGCGGAATTCTTGGCATGGATCCCACCTCTGGACAACTACGTCAGAGCCTTGACGGACAGGTAGAGCAAGCCTTCGCCAATCTGCGAGCGATTATCGAAGCTGCAGGCGGAACACTCGCCGACATCGCAAAAGTCACGTGCTTCGTCAACGACCGAACCACGAGAGACGCGATCAACCATCAGTGGACTCTCTCGTTCCCTCGCCCCGAGCAGCGGCCAGCACGTCACACCCTGGTACAGCAGCTACCTCCTGGCGTCCACGTTCAACTCGACTTCGTGGCCTTCATCGCCGAAAACCCCTAGTGGTTTCTTGACATACAAAATTGGATCCAATTAGTCTGACGTCAACGTCTCGTCTTTCCCGCTTACGAAGCTCGGCTCGTCTCCCGAGCAACTGTGTCGCCGGTGAACCGTGGACCGAGCTCAAGGAGAAGATTGTGATCAACGGCGTCAAGGTTCTCGATGTCCATGCCCACGTCAGTCACCCCATGGAGGGAATGGGGCGGATGTTCATGTTCATGCAGGGAGCGAACATGAACTTCGACAGCCCGATCGGCACCCCGACTGCCGACCAATTCGGCCTTGGAGACGAGGCATTCACAGTCGCGGTACAGCAGCACATCGACTACATCGACGAACGAAACATCGATGCTCAAATCCTCGGACCACGACCGTTTCTCCTGATGGGCTGGATGGAGCCACACCTTCTCCCTGGCTGGACCCGACTAGTCAACGATGCGATCCACCACCAGGTCGCCATGCATCCGAAACGCTTCGTTGGCGCCTGTCAACTCCCGCAGAATGCCCATGCCCCCGACTCCACGCACATGCTGGACGAGTTGCGGCGAACGGTCAACGAATACAGCTTCGCCGGCGTCTACGTCAGCCCGGACCCCGACGGACACCGAAACTCTCCCGGGTTGGCGGATCGTTACTGGTATCCGCTGTTTGAAGAGTGCTGTGAACGTTCGCTTCCGATCATCGTGCATGGATCGAATTCGCTCGACCGGAGGTACGCCCATGTGCCCCACAACTACCAATTGGGTTTCGTCGCGGAGCAGTACTGGGCGGGCCAAATTCTTTCACATAGTCGGGTTTTCGACGACTTTCCGGAACTCCGAGTGATTATCTGCCATTGCGGTGGAGCACTCGACAGATGGATTCCCACCGATCCCCATCTCGCACAACGAGACCTACGTGACAACCTTTTCTACGATACGTGCGCCCACGATCTGCACTTCCTCGAAGCAGCCATCAAACAGCGAGGTGTCGAGCGCATGTGTTTCGGTTCGGAGGCCCCTGGTTCGGGACGTTCAGTTCGGCCTGAAACTGGTCGCACCGCAGACGATCTCGTTCCAGTGATCGACGCCTTCGAATTTCTCAGCGATACCGACAAGCGTCAGATTTTACACGACAACCCGGCTCGACTGTTCCCTCGATTTCTCGAACTTTAGTGACGAGACCGTGTCGGTTGCCGAACGATGAAGATCGTCGACAACCGACACGCGCGCCCAGGTCACGCCTCAGCCACCCGCCAACTCGGCGATTGGGTTGAGTGCCTTGCCGTTGTAACCATCCATGATCGACACCAGCGTGTCGCCCTGCTGTTGCTGGATTCCAATCGAGAAGCCGCACAGGCTCGGGAATGCCGCGTGTCCCCCGCACTTGAATTCACCAACTCCAGCCCACATCGGACCGGTGAAGGCTTTCGCCGCTGCACGGAGGGCCGAGGCGTCCAACGCTCCGTAGTTCATGAACTTGACC
>DAIOTI010000259.1:0-2962 GCA_036752105.1 Ilumatobacteraceae bacterium
GGCTTCGACAGGTCGGCAACCGCACGGTGCACTCGCTCGACAGCTGAGTCATATGCTTCATCGACAGCTTGATCAACGAGTCCTGCGACCAAGACGCTCTCAAGCATGTACACGCGTTGACGCCAGTGGTCGAATGCCGCGAGCGAGCCGATGATGCTGATGGACGCATCAGGGACGTCGCGATCATCCGGCGGAACATTCGGGAGATGTTCAACTTCACGAATGACGTCGTAGCCGAGGTGACCCATGAGTCCGCCTTGGAGCGGTGGCAGATCGTCGAAATGTGGTGCCCGATACACGCGCAACAGTTCTTCCATTGCAGCCAGAATTCCCCGATCGAGGGGCACCGACTCTGGCACCGAACCCTGAGTGGTTATGCGACCCTGTCGAAGTGTCAATGTTCCGCGTGGATGTCGACCCACGAACGAAAACCGACTCCACCGCTCGCCGTGTTCGACAGACTCAAGAAGAAAGCCATCTCCCTCGCCCACCAGTTTCACGAACGCCGCAAGTGGTGTCTCGAGATCGGCCAGGACTTCGGTCCACACGGGCACGACTGTGTGCGTGCGCGCTAGCGCGCGGAACTCGTCGAGGGACGGTCTGATAGTTAGATCACGTGGACCAGTCATGACGACACGTCATTCACTTCGTGCCGAACGGCTGAAAAAAACAGGTGCTCTCGCCGGTATGACACGCACCTTTCCCTTCCTGGTCGACGACGAACAGCAACGTGTCGCCATCGCAGTCGTAGAACGCCTCACGGACATATTGAACGTCTCCGCTGGTGTCACCTTTTCGCCACAGCTCTTGTCGGCTGCGGCTCCAGTAGACCATGCGACCTTCAGCGAATGTCATGGTCAGTGATTCGCGATTCATCCACGCCATCATGAGCACTTTTCCAGTTTCAGCGCACTGTGCGATTGCCGGAACAAGACCTTCGGCGTTGAACTTCACTGACGACACCTGCTCGGCACTTGGCACGATGACTCGTCCTAGAGTGGCCATCAGAGATACAACCCCGTGCTCGCTTCGATGCGACTTGCCGCCACCGCGTGGATGTCACGCTCGCGCAACATGATGTAGTCGTTGCCGCCGACCTCGACTTCGTAACGATCGTCCGGGCTGAACAGCACGCGATCACCAACTTCAGCAGATCGAACATTTGCACCGAGTGCGACCACTTCAGCCCACACCAGTCGCTTACTGATTTGGGCGGTCGCTGGAATGAGAATGCCGCCACTCGAGCGACGCTCTCCCTCGTTCTGCGGGATGCGTACGAGCAACCTGTCGTTCAACATCTTGATGGGAAGCTTCTCGTCACCGCCTGACACGCCCTGCACGGTACCGTCAACGCGGTGCTTGTGGAAACCGTTTCTCTGCAGACACTCGATGGACTCGTGCTCGAAGCCGACCTCGCGCGCGCAGATGAGGCAATCGCGCCGACTGCAGCATGGGTGGTGTGCCATCCTCATCCCCTGTACGGCGGTGACCGTCACAACATCGTGGTGCAGAACATCATCTCCAGTGTCATCAAACGTCACGGCATCGCCCTTGCGCCTGATTTTCGTGGCGTCGGCAATAGCGAAGGTGCGCACGATGGTGAGGGTGCCGAGCGCCTCGACGTCGAAGCAGCCATCGGATTTCTCTCGGTGACAGCACCCGATGCACCCATCATCGTCGCTGGCTACTCCTTCGGGGCTGCCACGCGCCTCAATGTGGGCGATCCGCGTGCGCATTGTTGGGCAGCCGTCGCACCACCTGTTTCAATGATGATCGGAGAATGCGTAGCTCGCGGCGATCACCGAAAGTCTCACGTGTTGATGCCTGCTCACGACCAGTTCTCGTCCCTCGACGCCACGCACAATGAGTTTTCCCGCTGGAAAAATGTCGACCTTCAGATTGCCGAGACCGCCGACCACTTCATGGCTGGGCAGGCGGACGAGCTGGACGCACTCGTACACCGTGTGCAGTCATCTCTCGCTTAGCGGCACCGATGGTGTGTTCGCCGAAGTGGAAAATCGACGCGGCGAGAACTCCGGTTGCGCCACCGTCGATGACTCCCTCAACCAAATGTTCGAGTGATCCGACCCCACCACTTGCGATCACCGGCACGGGAACAGCGTCGGACACTGCACGTGTCAGTTCAATGTCGAAGCCCTCACGTGTGCCGTCTCTGTCCATCGACGTGAGAAGTATCTCTCCCGCACCGCGCCCCACTGCTTCGACAGCCCACTCCACCGCATCGCGCATCGTGGGCGTACGTCCACCATGTAGGTACACCTGCCACCTGCCGGTGTTCGCGTCGAACTTCGCGTCAATCGCACACACCACACATTGCACTCCGAATTCGTCGGCAATGTCCGACATCAGCTCTGGTCGTTCAACAGCAGAGGTGTTGACGCTTACTTTGTCAGCACCGGCTCGCAACAGGGCGCGTGCGTGGTCAAGTTCTCTGATTCCGCCACCGACCGTGAACGGAATGAACACTTGCTCAGCGGTTCGCGAAACGACATCGATCATCGTGTCACGCCCGTCCGACGATGCGGTGATGTCGAGGAAAACCAACTCGTCGGCACCCTCGCGGTCATAGCGAGCGGCCAACTCGACCGGATCTCCCGCATCACGCAGGTCCACAAAGTTCACACCTTTGACGACTCGACCATTCGTCACATCGAGGCATGGGATGACGCGAGCCACCACATCAGAAGACCGTGTCGACAACTTCACTTCAGGGCCGCCAACGCTTCGCCCACCGTGAAACGACCCTCATAGATCGCCTTGCCGGTGATGACACCAGCGATTACTCCTGTCGCCCGCAACGCGACGAGATTGTCAATGCTCGCGACACCCCCACTTGCGATGACCGGCGTGCTCGTGGCTTCGGCCAAGGCGACGAGACCTTCGAGATCGGCCGCCGTGTGGTGGATGTGAAGATGACGCTTACGGCTCCCGGCTGCGGCAT
>DAIOTI010000260.1:0-2909 GCA_036752105.1 Ilumatobacteraceae bacterium
GTTCTCGAGCCGTAGGTCGTATTCGGTCGATGACGAAGATGTCGACGAAGCTCGGGCAAGACTGTTGCAACATCTATGAGTCGCGACGAGACCCCCATCGATCCGTCTGTTGACGAGACTGCAGTCACGGAGGTTCCGGCCGACGTTCTCGGTGAATTGTCGAGCTTGCTCGGAGTCGACCAGGTCGCGTCAGAATCGTCCGACAGCGGTGAAACAAAGTCGTTGAAGGAATCGCCCTCGGTCACCAACGAGACGGTTCATCGCTCCTCGGCAGAATCGGGCTCGTCGGCTGGCGAATCAGTGGTGATCATCGATGACTCGGTGACCGTGACCGCGCATCATGGTGGCTCTCTTGTCGACTCATCAATCGTCGTCATCGATGACGAGCGTCATGGTTCCACGGTGCTCGTCGATGCCGACCAAGTCGATCGCATCATCATCGTCGACGATGATCAGCCAGACCCACGTTTCGAAGAACGGCGCGAGAAGATTCGCCGTCGCGAGCAGCGTCGTCAAGTGCGATGGGTGTATGCAGCCGGCGTCGCCATCGGAGCATTCGTGCTCGTCGTGGTGGTGCTCGCGTCGCCGTTGTTCTCCGTGCGGAACATCACGATCGACGGTCGTGTGTATGTCGACAGCGACATCGTCAAGAAGGCAACCGATGCGCTGAACGGTGTGTCGGTGTTTTCGGCTGATATTGATCGGGTCGAGGGAATCCTGCGCGAAGACCCTTGGGTCGAAGACGTGAGAGTCGAGACCCATTTTCCTTCATCCGCCATCATCGAAATCGATGAGCGCACACCCGTGGTCTGGTTCGCCGGTTCTGACAACAAAGCTCGGGTCATAGATGCCGACGGAGTAGTCATCACAGTGCTCGACGGATGGCCGACTGGGTATCTGCAGATTGTCGGAACTGGTCCGAATGTCGAACCAGGCGTGAAGGCCGATCAGGTCTATCGGGCCGTCGCTCAGTTGGTCACAGCATTGCCCGCGGAGATCAAGCCGAAAGTGCGCGATGTCGGCATCACTGGCACTGGGGAAATCACCTTGACATTGAAGAGCGGCACACTCATCAGATTCGGGCAACCCACTGATTTACAGGACAAGCTGGTGGCTGTCGTGGTGCTGTTGCGACGACAAGATCCGGCGAACCTGGCTGCGATCGATGTCTCCACAGGTGACGTCACGGTCCAAACTCGGTAGCCATTTCGGGGAAAGTCCGAGGAAATCAGCCTGCAGACGGTCCTGCAGAGGTCGAATTTCCACACTTCCGTTGCGTCTTGTGTAAGCATTGACCCACTCGCGTGACACCACCGAGCTACTTGGAGGTAGGGGCCGATGGCCGGAGCACCACAGAACTATTTGGCCGTCATCAAGGTGATCGGCGTCGGAGGCGGCGGCGTGAACGCCGTCAACCGCATGATCGACGCTGGCTTGCGCGGAGTTGAGTTCGTCGCTGTCAACACCGATGCACAGGCGTTGCTCATGAGCGATGCTGATGTGAAGCTCGACATCGGACGTGAGCTCACCCGTGGTCTCGGAGCCGGGTCAGACCCAGAGGTGGGGCGCGCCGCTGCCGAAGCTCACCGTGACGAGATTGAAGAACTTGTTCACGGCGCCGACATGGTGTTCATCACCGCCGGTGAGGGCGGTGGCACCGGAACAGGTGCTGCGCCGGTGATCGCTGAGATCGCACGTTCGCTAGGTGCTCTCACCATCGGCGTGGTCACGCGCCCATTCGCTTTTGAAGGCCGACGTCGTGCAGTTCAGGCTGACAACGGAATTCAACGACTGAAAGAAAAAGTCGACACGCTCATCGTCATCCCGAATGACCGACTGTTGACAGTGGCCAATGACAAGACGTCACTCGTCAATGCGTTCAAGATGGCCGACGAAGTGTTGTTGCAGGGTGTCGCAGGCATCACCGGCTTGATCACCACTCCCGGTCTCATCAACACCGACTTTGCTGACGTCAAGATGATTCTGTCGAATGCCGGTTCTGCGCTCATGGGCATCGGAGTCGCCAGTGGCGACAACCGTGCTTCTGTCGCCGCCAAGACTGCAATTTCGAGCCCGATGCTCGAGGCCGCAATCGATGGGGCAAAGGGAATCCTCTTGAACATCACAGGCCCTTCAAGCATGGGTCTCTTCGAGGTCAATGCAGCCGCCGAAGTAGTCCATGGCGTGGCGCATCAGGATGCAAACATCATCTTCGGTACCGTCATCGACGACGAGATGGGCGATGAAATCAAGGTCACTGTCATCGCCGCCGGGTTCGAACGTTGGGATGCAGGTCCGGGAATCGGGGCACGTCGAGTATCCACCGGCTCAGACGCTCGACCGTCGAGCGCTCGCGACATCTTCGCCGATCTCGACGGAGACCCACTTGATGATGACGATGACGGATTCGACGTTCCGTCGTTTCTCAAATAACTCGCTGATCATCTCAGCTACCCAGAGCGATGCTCGCTCCTCAGCAAGTGGCAGAGAACATCTCCCGAATACGTTCGCGTCTCGATGAACTCTCGTCACAACATGTGGGGCTGATCGCCGTCACAAAGACATGGCCTCGCGTCGCGATGGAAACGGCAACGCGTGCAGGCGCCGATGGACTGGGAGAGAATTACGCACAAGAGTTGATCTCAAAAGTGGGAGAAGGCCGTGCCGACTTGGCGCCCGTCCACTTCATTGGCGGACTGCAGTCGAACAAAGTGAGGATGCTCGTGTCGCATGTCGACATCTGGCAATCCATCGATCGCAGCAGCCTTCTGACTGAGCTCGGCTCTCGATATCGCGCATGGCGTGACGCCGACCCGACAGTTGCTCGTCCACGAGTTCTTCTCCAGGTCAACACAACTGGAGAAGCGGGCAAGTCCGGGTGTGACCCTGCCGACCTGGATGGTCTGCGT
>DAIOTI010000261.1:0-2888 GCA_036752105.1 Ilumatobacteraceae bacterium
GTGGGTGACGTTCTCATACTGGAAAAGCGCGACACCGGATCATGCGGCACTGGCCACCTTGGAGATCATGGAAGACCGCAGGTTCAGTCGTGCAGACGACAGTAAACGTGTCGACATGCTGAACAAAGTTCGTCCCTCTGGCGAGGCGCCCAAGGAACGCATCGAAGAGCCACCAGTTCTACGTCGCGAACCTCGGCGAGCCAAGTCGGAACATGACGAGAGAAGCGTCGAAGACCGACCACAGGAATCAAAGCCGAGTGTGCCAATCGATCCGTTGTTGTCACGGCACTCAGATGGAGGGAAGTGAGAGATGGCACAGTTTGATGCAAACGAGATGATCGCTCGTTTCAAAGACAGGGCGGCTGCTGTGAAGAAGCGCCCCTTGCCTCCGGTGGCCGGTGAGGAGCGCACGCTCTTCATTCAGCAGGCTAAGGTCGACTTCCAAGACTTTGCCATCATCGGTGACGCGACCGCAGAAGTCGAAGATGGCGTGTTGGTCCTGCGCATCGACATGCGGCCTCAGTCAAAGTGACATCGACGCTGGCGCAAGCACGCCAAAACCTGCGGGGTCGCGAGGATATCTATGTGATTGCCGGTGCCACAGCGGTGTTCGCGTGGAGCATCGGACCCTTGATGACGCGAGCAATGTCGGTGTCGCTGCCAGCCCTCATCTTCTGGCGGATGCTTGTTGCGATTCCGCTCATGACAGGAATCGCGTATGCGACTGGGGGAGGGCTCGACAAAGCAATCTTGAAGCGAGCAGCCTTGCCGTCGATCTTTTTCGCGACGTCAATGATCGTGGGTTTCGGAGCTGTACGCGAGACATCCATCGCCAACGCGACAGTCATTACCACGATCCAGCCCGTGATTGTGATGTTCATCGCTCCGAAGTTGTTCGGAGAGCGGTTGCATGGCCGTCAGATCGGTCTGTCAGTCATCACGTTCATCGGAGTCCTGATGGTGATACTCGCAGCGGCCGATACCAGCGGCGCCACGTTGTACGGCGACATCCTTGCGCTCATGAACACTTTGCTGTGGACCACGTACTTCCTCATGTCGAAGCGCCATCGAAACGACAATGTTCACTCGTGGTCGTTTCTTGCAGCCGTGTTTTTGTGGTCATCGCTGATCTCGATTCCATGGGCGCTCTGGACAGCTGACGACATCGGGGGAATGAAACCAATCGACTGGGTGTGGGTCATGGGCATGTCACTGCTGCCCGGAGTAGTTGGGCACGGACTGATGACATGGGCGTCAAAATCACTCGATGTGTCGCTTGCTTCGCTACTTGGGTTGATGAGCCCCGTCATCGCCTCCATCGGTGCTTGGCTCGTGTATGACCAAGCACTTGGCATCACACAGCTCATCGGGGGAGTTCTGGTGCTCGGATCCCTAGCCCTCATTGTGCGTTTGAACAGGGCTACCGCAAGGGCCGAGACGGCTGAGTTGTTGTCTCCTCCGCCCGACCCGTTGGTATCCTGACGGCTCACGCGGACGTGGCTCAGTTGGTAGAGCATCACCTTGCCAAGGTGAGGGTCGCGGGTTCGAATCCCGTCGTCCGCTCCATCTGAAGGCGTTTCAGAGTTGTTCTGACGAGATGACAACTTTGGCTTCGTGAATCACTCGGTCGTTGATCAGAAGGTGAGCAACCCCGATTGCCTGGTTCCTCACCCTGACCACATTCGCTAGATGGGTCCAGCCTTCTCGGTGATGGTCGAATTCGTGAGTGAATCTGACGATGCGAAAGAGGGTGTACACCTCACCATGGTCCGTGACCTCGGTGAACTCGGCATCGTCCACAAAAGTGGAAGTTGGCAGTCCCTCGGGCAAGAGGAGTGCTTCGTCCTCTTTCACCTGGTGGGGACATGAGTTAGGTCGGGAGAACTGGGCGTCACGTGAAATCCGGTATGACGA
This sequence comes from Ilumatobacteraceae bacterium, assembly GCA_036752105.1. Taxonomy (GTDB): domain Bacteria; phylum Actinomycetota; class Acidimicrobiia; order Acidimicrobiales; family Ilumatobacteraceae; genus UBA2093. Next base: position 1,915 of record DAIOTI010000261.1, read on the forward strand.
CATGGGACGCTCTTGCTACCGCGAGGTGAGTGCGAGAGGAAAGACCGTTGGACGTGAGCAGTCCTTCGATGCGGTTGCGCACCTCTTGAATACTGATCTTCAAAGTGCCTGAGATCGCCTCGTCGCTAAGGCCGGCCCCGACAAGGTCCATGACTTCTCTGTCGATCGGGCCTGCACATACAAGCTGGCGCACCAGAAGGCCCGGCGTGTACTGGAGTTCGGCAAGGAGGGGCTCATCGAATAGGCGCTGGTCACCGTTCACGATGTCTGTCAGTCGTTTCGCCGCGAGTCGCAATTCGTCCGTTATCGAGACCACCCCGTCGAATCCGCAGGCGATCGACTTCACGATGATCGGTCGAGTGACGCTTTCTGCGGCGAGAACCATCGAGGGCGAACTGTTCAAGGGGATTTCTGCAGAGAGCCGAATCGTGCGTGCTAGATCGGCGTACGCCTCGTCAAAGAGCACGGCATCGACAGACGTCGAACGAATAGCTTCCACAACTTCTCGACCGTTTGCCCCGATGCCCACCACCTCGATGTCGGGATGGTTCCGAAGGGCGTCGGTAAAAACCCCACACGGCCCATCTGGTTGTGTGGTGGCAAACAAGCTCACCATGGTCGAGCGGCAATTCGATTGTTGCGACGGACCATGGACGACACACTAATAGGCACTGGACTGGAGAGATGAGGTGGAATGGTGACCGACACCGCGATAGACGCGGTTGCGCATGTCGTGGCTGAAGAACAGAGCGAGCGAGGTCCGATTCTCGAATCCGCCGTTCTGCAGCATGCGACTGATGCGATTCCTCACGGTGTGCGTCGACAGGCACATCGAAGTGGAGATGTCTTTGTCGCTCAGACCATGAGCGATGAGGTTGAGAATTCGTAGATTCGTCGCGTTGTTGCGTGTGATATCTGACAAGCAGACATCAGCGCTGTAGGTGCTCTTCGGAGGCGAGCCATGGGACGATGAG
>DAIOTI010000262.1:0-2887 GCA_036752105.1 Ilumatobacteraceae bacterium
CAGCCACTCAGCAAGTGGTGAATGGTCTGCATGGCAGTGAGTGACGACGATGCCGACGACCGTGCAGCCGTCCAACGCTCGCTGCAGCGCGTCACGGTGACTGTCGAGACGCGGACCTGGATCGATCACCACGACGTCACGAGTGCCGATGATGTAGGTACCCGTGCCGCGATATGTGAACTTCGACGGGTTCTCGGCGATGACCCGGCGAATGAGAGGCGACAACTGTTGCGCCGTCGCATAAGGAGCATCATCGATACGAGGAACAAACGGAATTGCAGCCATGTTCGACCTCACGCGCCAACTGTGTCGCCGAAGCACACGGTGCGCAACCGACCCACTGGCTTGCCGTGACCCAGTGCGATTTCATTCACCGACTCGGGCACGTGCGACACATCAACCCCGAGTTGTTCAAGTGCGGCCAGTAACACCGTCGGCTCGCCGCGGCCGCCGCCATCGGACACTTTCAACGCCACCGCACGTCCGTCGGGAAGTGCCGCGGCATACACAGCTTCGGCACCGTCTTTTGCGAACAAACCCTTCACCAACGACACGATGGCAGTGACGTGGCGACCACGACCACCGACCATGTACGGGTGTTGCGACATTGCGGTGTACACCTGCGTGCCAGCATCGCCGGCAGTGCCGACAGCAATCGACCGGAAAATACGCGCCAGTCCGCGCAACGTCACCACGTGAGCCGGCGCACCACAGCCGTCAACTCCGATCGCCGCCGCTGACTCGCCAGCGACAGTCGGCACTGCGTCGGTGATGGCCTGCTGCAACGGGTGGCTCTCGTCGAGATAGCCCTCGAGTGGCCAACCGTTCACCTTGCACGTCGCCAACATTCCTGCGTGCTTTCCACTGCAGTTCATCTGCAATGGCGACTTTGCGACACCATCACGAATGGCCTGATGTTGCGACTCGATGTCGAGAGGGTGACCGGCCGTATTGCCGAGTGCCGACTCATCGAGCCCTGCACCAGCGAGAATGGCGCGAACGCCGTCAAGATGCACTTGTTCTCCGTTGTGACTGGCACACACGAGCGCCAGCAACTCAGGTGGCAGTGAAAGACCAGCGCGCACCATGGCGAGGGCTTGTAACGGCTTGGTGGAGCTACGCGGGTAGATGGTGACGTTCGGATCACCGACAGCGAAAGCATCACTGCCGTCGCTGTTCAACCCGACGACGGCGCCGAAATGCACACTTTCATCGACGCCACTTCGTGACATCACTGCAAGAGGCGCGAACTGTTCTGGTCGCACGCCCTCCGTCATCGAGATTTGCGTTTCCGTGTGCGCTTGCGCTGCGGCTTGTCGATCTCGCGAATGTTCGTGAGGGTGTCGTCGATGACGTTGTAACGCTGACCCCAACTACTGGCAAGCGCTTGTGCCATGGCAGCAGCCGGCAACGCGAGAATGGCACCGATCGGCCCGAGCAATGCACCACCTGCAATCGCACCTCCGAAGGCAAAAGCCGGATGAATCTCCATGGTGCGTGCCGTCACGCGCGGCGCGAACAAGTAGTTCTCGATTTGTTGATACACCACGATGAACCCGACACTGATGAGCGCTTTCAATGGTGAGTCGAGGAAGGCAAGAAGAATCGGCAACACACCAGCGAGATAGGTGCCGATGACAGGCAGGAATTGCGACACAAGTCCGACCCACAACGCCATGGCGACTGGTGCGGGAATGCCGATTGCTTGGAAAGCGATCCAATGAAAGAACGCTGACAACGACGCCAGCAATGCACGCGAATACAAATACCCACCGGTCTTGGTGATCGCAAGATCCCACGTGTCGAGAACTCGCCGCTGCCGGTCGGGCTCAAGACGGCTGCAGATGGAGCGACGTAATCGTGGACCGTCGGCGACCATGTAATAGGTGAACAACACGATGGACAAGATCTGAAGCAGCACACCGAGCGCCTGCAATGTCACCGAGAACACACGGTCCTGCTGGCTGTCGATGAACTTCTGCACGGGCCCGTCGGGATCGGTGATGCGGTCGTTCACCGCTTGCGGGTCGATGTTGGTGTTGAAGGCGTCGTTGATGAACTTCACCGTGTCGTTCACATACTGTTCGCTGTTGGTCGCCAAGTCAGCGAGCTGCGTGCCGACAACTGTTCCCACGACGCCGATGAAGGCCAAGACGCCGAGAATGATCGCAAGAATGATGGACGACGTCGCGCGGCGACGCCCCCAGCCTCGACGACTGAGTGCATTGACGCCCGGTTCGATGGCGAACGCCAAGAACAAACTGACGAGCAACAGAATGAGAATTTGGCTCAGTCGATTGAACGAGTACCGAACCACCAACATGCCCAGGTACCCGAGCCAGAAGAGCACCACCGCCCGTGGAACCCAGCGCGGCATGTGACGTGTGTCGGGCGAAGAGCCAGCGGGGGTGTCACTCACGAGGCAAAGCGTACTGGTGCGAGAAATACATACCGGTGCGCTACGCACGCACCTGAAATGACTGTCACGATGGGAGTGTGAACTTTGAAGCACTGCGCCGACTTCCTCAGGTGGAGTCCGTTCGGCAATCGCTGGCCGGGGCGCTGCGTGACAGGGTCATCGGGCCAAATGCCGATGAAAAGGCCGCGCACATCATGGATGCTCCCGGTGAGCGTTGGTTCGCCCCCGACCGTCCCATTCACCGAGTACACGCCGACGCGTCGATGTTCATCGGTGGCATGCGCGCGTTGCTGGTTCAGTCTCTTCACCCGCGCGCCATGGCCGGTGTCGCCCAACACAGCGACTATCGAAACGACCCGTGGGGACGATTGCAGCGCACAGCAGATTTCTTGGCAGCAACATCGTTTGGCCCTGCCGACGTTGCTCAACAAGCCGTTGATCGCGTGCGTGCTGTGCACAACCGTGTCG
>DAIOTI010000263.1:0-2882 GCA_036752105.1 Ilumatobacteraceae bacterium
AGGGCGCCGGGACGAATGGCAGAGTGACGAAGGGCAGGGCCGCACGTGTCTGATGCAGACGAATCAGTAGCAGAAGGTAAAGCTCTGTGGCACGGGCGATTTGCCGTAGCGCCTGCAGACGACTTGATGGCCTTCACTGCCAGTATCTCTTTCGACAAGCGTCTGTGGGCAGATGACATCACTGGTTCGCGCGCCCATGTGGCAATGCTCCGCGCCACCGGAATTCTCGATGCCGCCACGGTCACCGCAATCGACGGGGCGCTCCTGCAGGTCCACGATGAGATGTCATCGGGCAGTTTCGAGTTCGTCGACTCGGACGAGGACATTCACACTGCGATCGAGCGTCGAGTCACCCAGATTGCTGGCGATGCAGGTGCGCGAGTACATACCGGGCGCAGCCGCAATGATCAGGTCGCCACTGCTCTGCGTTTGTGGTGCAAGCGAGAGATCCGCATCGTCATCGAGGTCTTGCTCGAACTGGTCGATGTTCTCCATGCTCGCGCTTCAGAAGCCGATGCGATGACCCCGCCTGTATATCTGCCGGGGTACACCCACATGCAACGTGCGCAACCTGTGTTGCTCTCTCATCACCTTCGCGCACATGGCTGGGCTCTCATGCGCGACGCGGATCGTTTGTTCGATGCGCTTGCACGACTCGATGTCAGTCCTCTGGGGGCTGGAGCATTGGCTGGTAGTTCGTTGCCTATAGACCCGCAATGCAGTGCCGACTTGCTCGGGTTCGAGAAGCCGTTTGACAATTCGTTGGATGCTGTCTCTGATCGTGATTTCGTGGCAGAGCTTCTCGCGCATATCGCTCTCCTCGGTGTTCATCTCTCTCGCATCGGCGAAGAATGGGTGCTGTGGACCAGCGAAGAGTTCGGCTTCGCCACGCTCGATGACGCTTATGCCACGGGAAGTTCGATGTTGCCGCAGAAAAAGAACGCCGACATCGCAGAACTTGCTCGTGGTAAGGCGGGTCGACTCATCGGCAATCTCACAGGGCTGCTGACGACGCTCAAAGGGCTTCCCTTGGCTTACAACCGCGACCTTCAGGAGGACAAAGAGCCTCTGTTCGATTCAGTCGACCAGGTTCGTCGTGCGCTCGTCGCTCTCTCAGGCATGATCTCTTCTGCAACCTTCGCATATGAGGTGATGGTGCAGGCCGGTGATGCCGAAGCACTTGCCGCAACGGATCTTGCTGAATGGCTAGTAGAAGGTGGCATGCCGTTTCGCCGCGCGCACGCTGTTGTAGGAGAAGCCGTTCGTGCCGCACTCACCACACAGCGCCCCCTTGTCGAAGTGGTCTCACAGCACGCGGAACTTGGGCCGAAAGCAGCACAATTGATTTCCGCGGGCTCGGCTATCAACCGACGTCGTAGTCGCGGTGGAGCAGGGCCTGAGGCAAGTTCCGATCAAGCGACGCGATTGACCGCGGAACTGAATCGACTCCGGCTTCGCTTCTGACGCGACATCTGCGTCCCGCAAAGTCACTATTCCGAGAACTCGCGTGGCGACCATCGAAGGTCCTGTCCGTGATATCCGACTCGACCAAGTTCATATTGCCTTGGAATGTCTTTGCCCGTCCATACGGTTGCCCTGATGTCAGCTGTATCGCCAGCAGGTTCCATGCGTGCCCACACCACCGGTCGATCATGTGACGAAGTCTTGGCCAGGAGATGTAACTGATGAAGAAACTGGCGGCGGCTCTCTAGCGACATGTACTGCCACACGATCGAGTGATACACGACAGTCGCCTGGCCGTCACGTTGCGGTGAGGCGTCAATTGACGCAAGCCATTGTCCGGCATCTGCACGATCAAGGCGTGGTCTGTGGACTGTGGCAATCTCGATTGCGCGCCGCAGTCTGGCGAGTCGCGCGTCCTGATCTGGCCACACGAAGCCGAGAAGTTTGCGTTGTTGCACGACATCGGTGACGTCGATCGGGAACGGGTCGCATCCTCGGAGCTCTACGCACTCGGCAGATGCGCCGTGCGGCGGAGACTTCGCGAACCATTCCGACCCAAAGGAAATCGCACTCGTCGGGTCGCCCATTTCTGTTCGGTCAGTCGATGCATGAAAACGTGGAAAGTTGAGATTCAGCCCCGCACTTGCACCCACTTCGAACCATCGACACGTTGCTGCGCCGATGGTCGGAAGCCAACGAGTGATCGACATGGCGACGAGAGAGCGGCCAACTTCGTTTGTTTGCACGTTTTCTCGTACTGACTGCGAGAGTGCCGCTCTATGTCGACCGAGAGATGCGAGGACCACAGAAGTCAGATCTTCAGTGGGAGCACCACCTGTACTCGGGAACTGTCCACTCAAGTCAGCGTCGAGGCCAGAAAGCGCAATTGCATGTAGCCCTCCGAGCAGCCGCAAGGGAAGCGCGTCATGAACAGGTCTGTCACTCACTCCACTCAGCAACTTGTGGGTGATGCCACCGTCCACATAATCCTGGGCGAGCGTCTCCAGCACCAACTCGTAGAACGTCGAGCCGAGCTTGGCGCATGCGCGTTGTTGCTTCCTCAACGAGTCGAGCACCGCATCGACTGCGGCAGAATCCACATTGGAGTTGATGACCCAACAATAGGTCGCCTCACAGGAAGCGCTGCGTGTAAACATGGAGTCATGACGAACACCACGAAAGGCCTGCTCGCAGACCTTCGAGAGCGGGGATTGGTGCACGATTCCACCGATGCCGAGGCTCTCGAGGCGCGACTCGACTCCGGGCCGATCGGCGTGTACGTGGGCTTTGATCCGACGGCAGATTCACTGCACGTCGGTCATCTGCTGGGTCAGGTGACCTTGCGTCGATTTCAGGATGCCGGTCACCGTGTGTTCCCGCTCGCTGGCGGAGCCACGGGCATGGTGGGGGATCCTTCC
>DAIOTI010000264.1:0-2869 GCA_036752105.1 Ilumatobacteraceae bacterium
CTTTCTGGCGTCGATGACGTGCTTCGTGCGCGACGCGACGATGTGGTGGCAGTTTCCCCCATCGTGGCCGGCGCGGCATTGAAAGGACCGGCAGACCGCATGTTGCGCGAGCTTGGAATGGAGCCTTCCGTCGTCGGTGTTGCTCGCCTCTACACAGAAGTGTGTGGCACTCTCGTCATCGATTCACAAGACGCACTCCTTGCGTCACGTGTCGAAGCCGAAGGAATGCGGTGTGTGGTGACGAACACGATCATGTCCGACCCTGACGTCGCGCGCGAACTCGCCGCACTGACGCTCGCCTGACAAGATGTGCACGTGCAACGTCTGACCGCATGGGGTGTCACGGGAATCGGTGAGATCTCGCCTGGTGTGCAGTTGGGCGATGTCATCGCCGATGCATGCGCCGCGCCACCGAACGGGCCACTTCAGGACCACGACGTACTTGTCGTCACGCAGAAGGTGGTGTCGAAAGCCGAAGGTCGCCTGGTGGACGTCGACCCAGATGACCCGCTCTCGCACAAAGCAATCGTCGAGGCTGAAGCGGTGCGCATCGTGCGGCGTCGCGGAGACCTCATCATCACCGAGACCAGTCACGGGTTCGTGTGTGCGAACAGTGGCGTCGACTTGTCCAATGTGGAGCGCGGCCAAGCAGCTTTGTTGCCTCTCGACAGTGACCGTTCGGCGCGTCGAATCCGTGACATCGTGCGTGCTCGTCTAGGCGTCGAGGTCGGCGTCATCGTGAGCGACACGTTCGGGCGACCATGGCGACGTGGCCTCACCGACGTGGCGATCGGAGTTGCTGGCATCGCCGCAGTCGTCGATCTACGCGGTACCGCCGACGCACTCGGCCGCATCATGCAGGTGACCGAAGTGGCCGTGGCGGATGAGCTGGCGAGCGCCGCCGAGCTCGTGATGGGAAAGAGCAACGGCGTTCCGGTGGCAGTTGTACGCGGTGCCGATACCGAATGGTTCCGAGATGCGTCTATCAACGAGATCGTGCGACCTGCCAGCGAGGACCTCTTTCGCTGACAACGGACGGGTCAGCTACTGCGAATCGTCGACGTTCTCAGCACCGTCTTCCTCGGCCTCGTCGGCTTGTCGAGATGCATAGGACCGAAGAGTTTCTGCGAGGCCATCCTCAAGATCGGTGAATGGTGACCAACCAAGCTGGATTCGTGCGCGTACCGGCGACAACGCACACCTCGTCACGTCGTGAGGCCGAGCTGCGCTGACTCGCGGTGCAGGCGCACTTCGCCCGGCCACTGCAGTCCACAAATCTGCAATCGCCACTTGTCGACCCGAACCGACATTGACCACCAACCCGCCGGCGCGATCGATGGCGCGCACCATCGCATCGACGACATCGTCGACATAGATGAAATCGCGCGTCTGCTTGCCACCTCCGTGCACGATCGGCGCACGGGAGCCATGATGCGCCTGAACGAATGAAGCCACGACCGAATCTTCTGGCCGTTGACGCGGGCCGTACACGGCACCGACCGCCAACACCGTGAACTCGACGCCATGTCGGTCGCGGTACACGGTATGCATATCTGCGACCGACCGGGCCAGCACTTCGGCCACGGTGCGAGGCTCGGAGAGGTGACCTTCTTTGATCGGCACATCACGTGCCGCAACTTCGCCGTACAACAAAGTCGCTGGCAACACCGTGACGACTTTTTGCACTTCCCCGAGACGTGCCGCTTCGAGCACGGACACAGCCGACGAGACGCTGGCCAATGCGCCTGCAGTCTCGCTCGAGGACGGCGTGAACGAAGTGAGGTTGACGATGATGTCGGGACGTCGCAACATCACCAGCTCACCAAAGGAGGCTTCAGTGATATCGATGTTTTGGAATTTGAATTGGCCCCCGGATCGCCGCGCTGCGGCGACATTGCCAAGTGATCCGGACCGCAAGTCGTCGAGAACTTCGACGGTGTGTCCTGACGCGAGCAGACGATCGACGAAGTGAGAGCCGAGGAAACCAGCTCCGCCACAGACCATGATGCGTTTCATGGAATCTTGACGTCAGTGAGTGTCGCCCCTGCCTCCACGATTCCATCTTTACCGATGACACACGAGACAACCGAGGCACCAGCATTGACTCGCCCCATGACGAGCGAGCGTTCGACCTTGGCACCTGGCCCCACATGTGCACCCGGAAGCAACACCGAATCGATGACGATGGCTCCGTCACCGACATCGCATGCGTCACCGATCACAGAGTGCGTCACCACTGCGCTCGCATCGAGGTGCGCTTGGGCCGCCACGGAGGCGAGCATCAACGAGCGTGAACCATCAATGAGGTCGAGATTCGCCTTCAGATAGGTCTCTGGTCGCCCGGTGTCGATCCAGTAGTCCTCGGTCGGCAAGGCTGCAAGTTGCCCGTCGGCCACCATCGCAGGGAACACGACCCGCTCGATAGAGAGTGGTTGACCCACCGGGATGCGGTCAAGCACTGACGCCTCGAGAACATAGGTACCGGCGTTCACGAAACGACTTGTCGTCTCGTGAGGTTGCGGTTTTTCGACGAATCTCGTGACACGGGATGAATCATCGACTTCCACCACGCCGAACTGCGTGACATCGTCGACGGGAATGAGATGAAGCGTCCCTTCGAGACCACGTTGCTGATGAAAGCGAACAAGTGATGCGTAGTCGACGTCGGTGAGGATGTCGCCGTTCACCACGATGAATGTGCCGTCGATACCTGCGAAGCGGGCAGCAAAGCCGATCGCACCAGCGGTGTCCATCGGTTCTGGTTCCACCGCATAGATCAACTTCACACCGGCACAGACGCCTTCTGGGAATGCCTCGAAGAAGGGTTCGGGTTTGAACCCGAGTGCGAGTACGGCTTCAGTGACACCCG
>DAIOTI010000265.1:0-2865 GCA_036752105.1 Ilumatobacteraceae bacterium
AGGTGGCGCCGTCGTGTTCGATGTTGATGCGGGCAAAGAATTGGCATCAATGTTCGTCGGAGTACGCGCAGCAATTCACCAGAATCACGGCATCTTCACCACAGGTCAGACTGTCGATGAGGCAGCCTTTCTCTTCATCTCGATGGAGCGCACATGCCAAGCGCAGATACTGGCTGAATCGGTGGGAACTCCGAAGTTGATTCCGCACGAGTTCGCCAAGTACACACGCGAGAATGCCGGCAACTCAATCGTCTCATGGCTGCACTTCCAGCCGCTCTGGCAAGAGATCTGCCGTACCGACCCCGACTTGTTCGACTGACATTGGCCACCGACACGCGGTCGGCCCGGTTCATCGAATCTGCGCCTGCCGAGATCTTCTTTCTGCTGTCTGCGGCTGCGCAGTACACAGGCGCCGTCGTCGCTGTCCGACTCTTTGACGATGCATCGCCGCCGACAATCGCGTTGTTTCGCGTGATCTCCGCCGCCGGACTACTGATGGTGTTTTCTCTGCGAAGCAACCATGCACCTTGGACCAGACACGACATCTATGCAGCCGCAAGTTTCGGAATCGCCACTGCGCTCATGAACCTGACGTTCTACTTGGCCATCGACAGACTGCCACTCGGCAAGAGCGTCACCATCGAATTCATCGGCCCTATCGCAGTAGCCGCGCTGCGAACTAAGACTGTTCGCAACTCAGCGGCACTGGTGCTGGCGGCAGCTGGAGTCGTCGTTCTCGGCGGTGTGGAGTTAGCCGATGAACCACTAGGCCTGTTCTTTCTTCTCATTGCCTCGACAATGTGGGCTGGCTACATCGTGCTCGGGTCACGTGTCGCGCAGACAGATCGCGGAGTGAATGGCCTCGGTGTCGGCCTGGTATTCGGCGCCGTTGTGATTGCACCATTCGGTGTTGGCGACGTGGGAACCGTACTCACCACTCCGTGGCTGCTTGCAGCATGTGTGCTCGTGGGTGCTTCCTCGAGTGCGATTGGATACGGCATTGATCAGGCAGTGATGCGACGAATTCCGATACGGCGGTTCTCCGTGATGTTGTCACTTCTTCCCGTGACTGCGGCTGTGTTCGGGTTCTTGTTCCTTGACCAGACTCCGACCCGAACCGACCTTGCTGGAATGGTGTTGGTGCTCGTCGGTGTCGCCATTCAGGAACGCGATGTCATCGATCGCCGCCCTGAGGTGGCTGAAACCCCCTAGCGTTGTCGGGGTGAGGCGAACCCCCCGCTCTGCTGGTGCACGTCGCACGATTCGACACATCTCGATGATGGTGGTCGTCGCCGTCTCCAGCGTCGTCCCAGTGGCTCCGGACACCGTGCGAGCAGCCACTCTTCCACCACTTGCGGTCATCATTCGTGGGCACGGGTTCGGACATGGCCGTGGCATGAGTCAGTACGGTGCCTACGCCTGGGCGAGCATCTACAACAAGACGTGGCAAGAAATACTCGACTTCTATTACGGCGGCACCGGCAACACGACCTCGACAATCACCGATGCAGACAAAGCACTCCTGCCGTCGAACCTCATGACCGTTCGCCTGCAGGCACTCGACAACAGCCAGACCGCAGTTCAGTCTGACAACTCCACTGCACAGTGGGAAGCCGACCCAGCCGCCAAGAGTTACGCGTCGCTCGTAGCCCGTGAAGTGGGCGACAACATCTATGACATCTGGGGTTCTGCAACTGCCACGTGCCCGTCCTCGAGTGGTGAGCCGAGTGGATTCACACTCATCGGCAATGACATCGCCGGCCCCATCACTTTCCGAGCGGCGAATTCGACAGCACCGACCGCAGTTTCACCCACCGACTTGCTCGGAGTGTGCGAACCACCGTCGACGTCCTACCCGAAGGGTCGAGTGCGTTACTACCGCGGCGTCATTCGCGCGGTGAACGATGCAGCGAAGTCAAACCGCACCGTCAATGCAGTCGACATCGACAGCTATGTGCGCGGCGTCGTACCTCGCGAGATGTCTGCAAGTTGGGGCGACACCGCCAACCGAGCTGGTATGAACGCCCTGCGAGCACAGGCAGTCGCCGCTCGAAGCTACGGCTTGTCGGAGGGTCGTTACAGCTACGCAAAGACCTGTGACTCGATGAGTTGCCAGGTGTACGGCGGCGCCGCCTTACGAGACATCGGCGGCACCACCAAGGTCATCGAAGAAAACAATTCGAACCTTGCTGTCGCTGAGACCGCCGGCGTCATTCTGCGCACCGCACAAGGTGGAGTGCTGCGAAGCGAGTACACCTCGTCGAACGGTGGACGTACCGCGGGAAGCCCCGTGCCGGCGCGCATCGACGATGGCGACATCGCTGCGAACGCGACGCTGAAGGACTGGAGTCGCTCACTGTCAGCGGCTCGCTTACAGGCGAAGTACCCCGCAATCGGCATCTTCACAGCGATTGCGACAGACCACGACGGTGCGGGAGGTGACTTCGGTGGTTATGCAACAAAGGTCACCATCACCGGCACCGCCGGAGTCGTCACACGTACCGCGGGTGAATTCGACAGTGACTGGGACTTGAATTCACCATGGTTCGACACAGCAGCCGTGTACGGTGCCGAGCCCACCGACCCGATCGTCGGGTCCATCTTGTTCGTCAGTGACTCCACGGGCCTGAGCATCGCCACCGAATTCGCCGACCTTGTCACGATCGCATACCCGAACGTGAACTTCCAGGCCTGCACGGGTCGCGGCATTCGTCGGTAATTTTGCGCACGCGCTTCGACGCGCTGCGCGATCGCTACAGTTACCCGCCGTTTAGACTGTCGGTGGAACTGCTGCCGAGCCTGAACGCGATCGAAGTCGGCGATGTCGAGCGCGTTGTGCTCGGCGGTGACGATGACGAAATCAAT
>DAIOTI010000266.1:0-2855 GCA_036752105.1 Ilumatobacteraceae bacterium
TACAAAAGCACCTGCAAGATTCGCGCCGGTCAGATCAGCGAAAGGCATTCTGGCGGTCGAGATATCGCGACCCTCCAGATTGATTCCGCGGAGATTCTGTCGCGTGAGGTCGCTTCCAGGAAAAATCTGTGAGACTCGAATTCTTGACTTGCCACTCGTGGAGTGACTTGTTGCACTCTGCCAGATCCGTTTGTTGCCGACCTGGGCACAGAGCTGCAGCGTGCCGTTTTCCAGACGTAGTACGCCTATTGCTCTGCACGTCATGGATGTCGCTTGCGATGGTACGGGAGTAACCAACATGATAAACACCACCGCTGTCACGATCCACCAAGTGAGTCGGCCTGCAGCCGATTTCCTGTTGCTCATGATTCGAACAGTGGGCTCTGAGAAACATCGGTGCAACTCGCAGGAACGTTGCCCCAATAGTTCCGGCGTGTTGGGTCAAGCCTTACCACACCTTTCGCCCGCGCATTCATGATGTCGTCTGCACGCGACGAGTGATACGCCCCATCGCTTTCCGGGGCGGAAGTGCAGACGGCTCCGAGAGAGTGAAACAGTTCATGAAGAACGAGCAACGACCACGGAATGGAAGTGTCGTTCGCCTTGGTCCAATCGGTTCCAGAACATGACTTCCCTGCAACTTCAAGATTCAGCAGGAGAGACTTCCCGAGTCCAGCACCTCCGCAGAGCACGTAGTCGGTAAGCCCTCCTGAGTAGAAAAAAAGATACGTCTTTTCTGGATTGATTCGACCGTACGAGCGAAGGTGTGCATAGAAATCCTGGTCATTGGGGCACGGAACCTTGCTGCAGTCCTTCCCGGTGTTGAGTTCAAAGCGGGGAGGCAACGGGAAATACGTGACGTCAACTTTGCCCCGAAAAGTGTCGAGGCGCATGCCCTTCCCAGACTCTTGGCGGAGCCAGCTATCGGCATGTCGAAGCGCGCGCTCGATATCGCCACTGGTGTCGTACATCATGTCTCTTGCACCATTTCGCACGACGTAGACGGCATGAACCTGAGGTCCGGCGATGTCGTCTGGTCGGTCATAACTGCTGCGCAACAGTGTTCGTCCCGAATTGCGGTCGAGCGGCCTGTCATCCCACAAAGGATGACGGGAGATGTCGCTGTTGCATTCACCGCCGCCTGCGAGCTTGTCGGAAGTGATGTGAAAATACAGGTCATGACGAGGATCGAGCATCGGCGCTTTGGAGATTGCAATTCCTTCCGAAACACGAGAGCTATTCGGATCATGGATCTCCGAGAGATCGCGGTTGAACCCACCACGAATCTCCCATGCTTTGGACTCATCTTGTACACCAGGAATCTTCACTCGTTCACCATCCTTGGGCGTGGCCGGCCTAGGACAGCCAGGCAGGTGACGCATGTACTGATGGAAGTGATCAATCATTCCGAACTTCTTTTGAATCCACTGATTTTGAGCTCGAGCGTTGGACGTGAAGTCAAAACGTCCGGCAACATCAACTCGATCACACTTTCCTCCGCTGTCATCTATTGATGCCCAGCCAATGATCGGGATACTGTCGTTCGTCGCATCGGTCATCGATCGGCAACCGCCCTCACCTGCGCCGGTACGCCCGTAGGCGCCAGCGGGAGCCTCAAACACCACGAAGTAGAGATCGCCCCGTCGTAGCGCGTCCAAGCCAGCAGTGTCCTCGGCGCTCGCGACGAGCGGCCCAGTCCACCACCCTGCTCTGTGCAACTCGACCTGAAAGTGACTCAGGCCGTTGCGAAAACCAGGAAACGGCCGAATGTCATAGAAGCGGTCATACCACTGCTGCTTGGTGGATTCAAAAGTCATGAACCCAATGTCAAGTGCCCCGTTGTAGGTGTCGTACCTTAGGCCGAACCCTCCGTTTTGACTGGCACGCCACTCTTCCGCTTCGAAGAGCCCGCGGGCAATCTCTCCAGAAACGTCGCGTCGCTGATCCTTTGCGAATGAGGGAACTGCGTAGATGACCTTTACCTTCGGGCTTGACTCTCCTCCATCGTCAGGTCGATCGACCAACGTTCGAGGCAGCGGTTTGGAGAATCGTGCGTAGTCGTCAGCGAGAGTGTCTTTCTTGTCTGGCTGCACCTGCGATTTTGGCTTGCGTGCGACAGTTGCTTGAACCCAGGTTTTTCGCGAACCGTTCGATCTGCAAACGAGCAGTTGGCTCTTGTAGTTCCAAGTTTGACCGACCTTGTCGCAAGCTCCACCCGGCGTCACTTGAGCAACTGCAGCAGCACTCACCGAGACGCTCAGCACCAGAGAGAGCACAAGTACGAGAACGCCGGAGCCCGCCCTCCTCGCGGCCACCTTCTCAACTCTGAACGACTTCAACGAGATCACCCCACTTACTTGATGCGATGAGACGGATGACAATGCCTTCAACCCGAACAGTTGGTCCAACCGGAATGACGTAGCGGTCGAGGCGTGGCTTTCGATTCCGATTGAGCGTCAGTTCTGCCTTGGCCTCAATCGGCCCGTCTCCACCGCGCCGAGTGGAGTCCACGATGTACACGAGGACCGAATCATCAACGTTGTCGTAGCCCCGCCTTCGCCGACTCTCGAGTACGAGAGTGCGACCGGGGCTCAATGGTTTCGCCACCATCTTTGGCAAGGAATTCTGATCGGCAATTGCGGCGAGATAGTGCGTGGTCTTTCTCGCTGTCACAGAATCGACGCATCGCACCTGCGGGTTGTCTAGCCAACCAAGCAAGAACCGATGCCAGGCCGTGAGTTCTGGTGCAGATCCGCGAAAGCTATTCATCAGGTCGTACTCCCAAAATGTGCCGTCGTATTGCGGCGATGGCGACATGTCGTAGAGGTCTTCCAAACCAAGCCAAACATGCCCAA
>DAIOTI010000267.1:0-2813 GCA_036752105.1 Ilumatobacteraceae bacterium
GTCGGTGGGCGGCGGTGGTGGTGGCAAAGGCGACGTGGCTACTGCAGGTGGCAAAAATGCCGATGGCCTCGACGCCGCACTCGTCATTGCCAAAGACAAGGCACGTGCCGCACTCGGATTGGCATGAGGGTCATCGGGCTAGACCTCGGCTCGAAGCGAATCGGAGTTGCTGTCAGTGACTCGAGTGCGACCATTGCAACGCCATTCACGGTCATCGCTCGCAGCAGGAAGCAGTCTGAAGATCATCGCGCAATCGCCGCGCTCGTCCGCGACGAGGAGGCAGAAGCGATAGTGGTCGGACTTCCGCTTTCCATGTCCGGGGACATCGGGCCTGCGGCTCGTGCTGCCATCGCCGAGAGCGAAGTCTTGGCTACCGTTGTCGACGTGCCTGTGCATCTTCACGATGAGCGTCTGACCACTGTTGCCGCAGACACTGTGTTGATGGAAGCGAAGATGAAAGCTCAAGCTCGTCGTCGCGTTGTCGACAAAGTTGCGGCTGCCGTCATGTTGCAGTCGTGGCTCGACGCGCGAAAACACGCTCTCAATGAAGATGACTCCACGGGGTCGCAGTAGTGGGAGGTGTCTCGGGCGACCCGTTGATGTCTTCTAACGATCCTGATTGGGTTCCCGATCCGTGGGACAACCCACAGCGAGTGATTGACGACGAACTTGTCGATCTGGCACCGGTCGGGAACAGATGGCATGGCGTCATCAAGATCGTCGCTGCGACCACAGTGTCGTTGGTCGTTCTTGCCGGTGTTGCTGGCTTCTGGTTGCTGCGACAACTCAACCCCGGAAACATTGCCGAAGTGCCGGTGAACTTCACCGTGAACGAGGGGGACTCTGTCGCGAGTATTGCCGCTCGCTTGGAGAAAGAGGGCATCATCGTGAACGACAGAGTCTTCCGATGGTACGTGGGTCGCAACGGTGGTCTCGAGGTGCTGCCGGGGTACTACGCACTGAAGCCGCGTGACAATGCCGGAAACGTGATGAAGGTTCTCGGGACTCCTCCAGCGCAGACTTTTATCAAAGTGACGTTTCCCGAGGGTTTCACCGTCGATCAGGTGGCAGAGCGCTTGGCTGAACAAGCTCCCTACATTTCTCGCGAGTCGGTTGTCGAAGCATCCCGTGGGGGGACCATTGCTTCAGTATTTGCACCTGTCGGGACGACTTCACTCGAAGGATTGTTGTTCCCTGACACGTATCAAGTTGCTGGTGATGACAATGCATCAACGGTCTTGTCCCGAATGGTGGCGCTGATGGAGCGGGTAGGTCGGCAAGAAGGGCTCGACGTAGCGAAAGAGAAGATCGGACGCGGTCCGTACGATGTGCTGATCATCGCATCGATGATCGAACGCGAGGCGAAAGTGGAGAAGGACCGTGCGCTGATCTCACGCGTCATCTACAACCGACTCGCAGCGAAGATGAAACTAGAAATCGATGCGACGTTGTATTACGGCGCCGACCCAGGTGCAGCTTTCAGCGACCTGAAGAATGCTGACAGTGCCTACAACACGTATAAACGAGCCGGTCTGCCGCCGACGCCTATCGCCAATCCAGGGCGAGCCTCTCTTCAGGCAGCCCTCTCGCCGGCACCAAATCCGCTTCCATCTGACCCGATCTGCCAAGACCTGCCGCGCAACACGCCGTGTGAATACCGCTATTACGTGCTTGCAGATGATGACGGCTCTCACGTGTTCGCGGCGACGTACGAGCAGCACTTGGTGAACGTCGAAAAGGCGAGGGCTGCAGGTCTCCTCGGCTGAGAAGATGACGTCGTGATGAAAGAGCAGATTGTTCACGCCGCCGTGATTGGAAGCCCCGTGGCTCACAGTCTGTCTCCCGCGATTCACAATGCAGTGTTCGCTGACACTGGCCGACATTGGACCTATGAAGCAGTCGAGGTTCGGAAGGAGGTCCTACCTGTCGTCCTGGACCAACTTGCAGGCGAGAATTTTCGGGCACTCAGCGTGACGATGCCACTGAAAGAAGTCATAGGTGAGTATTTGGCCAGCATGGACGATGTCGCCACCACGCTTGCTGCAGTCAATTGTCTGGTGTATCGCGACGGCGGATGGCACGGCACGAACACCGATGGTGGTGGGTGTATCAAGGCCCTTGAATCCCATGCACACGTGTCGTGCGTGGGGTCAACGATGTTGCTGGCTGGTGCAGGCGGTACGGCACGAGCTATCGCATTGGCAGCAGTACGCCATGGCATGACGGTTCGTGTCGTCAATCGCACGCCGGAACGTGCAGCAAAATTGGTGGACATGGTTCGTGCGAATGTTCCCGATGCAGACATCGTCCAGTTGGCACCTCACGAACGGACTGCATTCGATGTGCTTGTCAACGCGACTTCAGTGGGTATGGGGTCTGCGGTCGACGACGACGACGCGTTACCGGTGTCTCGTGATGTCATCGGTCGGTGCGGGGTGGTGCTCGACGCCGTGTATCAACCACTTGAAACACAACTCCTACGGTGTGCAGCTGAGAATGGTGCGGTGGTGGTGGACGGTCTGTGGATGCTCATTCATCAGGCAGTGCTGCAACACCACTGGTGGTTCAGTCATGAAACCGATTTTCGAGTACCCGATCATGTGGTCATGCGTTCGGCGGCAGAGCGCGAACTAGAACGAAGGCACCAGTAGCCTGACATGGTGCTGAGGTATCTGACAGCTGGTGAGTCCCACGGCAAAGCGCTCACGGTGATCGTCGAGGGTCTCCCTGCCGGTCTACCCGTGCTTGCCAGCGACATAGAAGGTGAACTGGCACGCCGACGACTGGGCTACGGCCGTGGCCCACGACAGAAG
>DAIOTI010000268.1:0-2806 GCA_036752105.1 Ilumatobacteraceae bacterium
TATAAGAGCAAGAGGCCACATCGAGTGCACGAGGCATCGAGTTGGTGAGCGCGGCGGCCGCGGTACGCACATTGCCGCGTGTCGCGAGCGTCATGCCGATGTAACCAGTGAGACCCGATGCCACACAACCAAGCAAGAAGGCGACAGTTCGCCAGATTCCTGCCTGTGTGAAGCTCAGCACCTCTTCGCCACTCTCTTTGGCGATCGCGGTCGAGGTGACGAACACGATGACTGCGAGCGGAACGAGAATCACCGAGATGGTGCGGAACTGACGCTTGAGATACGCCCATGCACCCTCTTGAATCGCCGCAGCGATTTCCTTCATCTTCGGGGTGCCTTCATCGGCAGCCATGACAGAGCGAACCAAGTAGAAACCGACGGCGAGAGCAAGCACGGCGGCCGCTGCCGATAGGAAGAGGACCGTCCACTCACCACCTTTCAGCGTGAACTCCTGGTAGCCACCTTCAGCAGCAATTATCTGAAACACCGTATTTGTCTCCCGGCGATATCGGGGGCACGCCATGTTCCGACGTCCCGCCTTGTTGAACGTTGAAACCCTAGTGAAATTGGCCACCGAACAGCGAAATAGGTAGGACGATGGCGCAGCGCCGGCCTCGAGGCGAGACAATGAGCCAGGCGGCTTCCATCCGACCGGGGCACGGTGTGGTGGAGGGAGCCTCGGGAAGTTGCATTCCATTCCGGTGTCGGGAGTACCGTCAGTCGGGCTCCTACAGAGCCGTCCGGCGCGTCACGCGGGCCGGTTCGAGCAACTATCCGAAAAGAAGTACGAGAAGGAGAGGCACATGGCCCAGGTCATTGCAAGCCAACGAGGCCCGGTGACTGCCACCGCGAAGAGCAAATCGCGTCGGCCGTTCCTCCTCGACCTCTATTCAACTGCAGTCGGCAAGAAGTACGTCATGGCCGTCACCGGCATCGCCATGATGGGGTTTGTCCTGTTCCACATGATCGGGAACTTGAAGATGTTCCTTGGGGCATCTGACCTCAACCACTATGCCCATTTTCTGGAGAAGTTGCTGTATCCACTCGCGCCTGAAAAGACAGTGCTCTGGATTCTTCGAGCTGGTCTCATCGGCATGCTCATCTTGCACTTGCACGCCGCTTATTCGCTGACAGTGATGAATCGCACGGCACGTCCCGTGAAATATCAGAGCGCACGTGACTATCAGATCGCCAACTTCGCCAGTCGCACGATGCGCTGGAGCGGTGTCATCGTGCTGGCTTTCATCGTGTGGCACTTGCTCGACCTCACTTTTGGTGTGGTGAATTCTCAGACGAATGCGTTCTACATGGAGGGCGACGAGCGTTTGAAGGACGTCTACAACGCAGTTGTCCATTCATTCGAACGACCTGTTGTCGCGGTGTTCTACATCGTCGCCAATGTGTTGCTCGGAATTCACTTGTTCCACGGGGCATGGAGCATCTTCCAATCACTGGGTTGGAACAACCCGCGCTTCAACAAGTGGCGCAATGCATTCGCGACAGGTTTCGCAGCCATCGTCGTGGTGGGGAATGTCACGTTCCCAGTCGCGGTCATGGCTGGAATTCTCGAAAAAGCGACCTACTGAGACGACGGACGGAGATTGTCATGAGCCTCACCCAGCAACTACTCGCACAGAACACAGTGCGACTCGACAGCAAGATTCCGGATGCACCGGTGCCCGACATGTGGGACACCTACAAGTCCGACATGAAATTGGTGAACCCCAACAACAAGCGCAAGTTCAAGGTCATCGTCGTGGGCACCGGGCTCGCCGGTGCTTCGGCTGCCGCGACGCTTGCAGAGCTGGGTTACCAAGTCGATGCATTCACTTTCCACGACTCTCCGCGTCGTGCGCACTCGATTGCTGCTCAAGGCGGCATCAATGCAGCCAAGAACTACCAGGGTGACGGCGACAGTGTGCATCGCTTGTTCTACGACACCGTCAAGGGTGGTGACTTCCGTGCCCGTGAAGCAAACGTTCACCGCCTCGCGCAGGTGAGCGTGAACATCATCGATCAGATGGTCGCCCAGGGTGTTCCATTCGCACGTGAGTACGGCGGACTTCTCGACAACCGTTCATTCGGTGGTGCCCAGGTCAGTCGTACGTTCTATGCACGAGGCCAGACCGGACAGCAGTTGTTGCTCGGGGCGTATCAGCAATTCTCGCGCCAGGTCGGCCTGGGCGGAATACGTCTGTTCAACCGCTGCGAATTGGTCGATGTGGTCGTGGTCGACGGTCGTGCTGCAGGAATCGTCGTCCGTGACCTCATGACCGGCGAGATTCAGTCGCATGCAGCTCATGCAGTAGTTCTCGCAACGGGCGGATACGGAAACGTGTTCTTCTTGTCCACCAACGCCATGGCGTGCAACGTGACAGCAGCTTGGCGAGCACATCGCCGCGGTGCACTGTTCGCCAACCCGTGCTACACGCAGATTCACCCGACGTGCATTCCACAGAGCGACGAGTTCCAGTCGAAGCTCACGCTCATGTCCGAGTCACTTCGAAACGACGGGCGAGTGTGGGTGCCGAAGAATGCCGATGAGAACCGTGCGGCCCACGAAATTCCAGAATCTGAACGTGACTACTACCTCGAGCGCTTGTATCCGTCGTTCGGAAACTTGGCACCACGAGACATTTCGTCTCGCGCCGCGAAGCGTGCCGTCGACAAGGGACTCGGCGTCGGTCCGCTGAAGAACGGCGTGTACCTCGACTTCTCCGACGCGATCAATCGTCTCGGCCGCGACGTCGTGGAAGAGCGATACGGCAACCTCTTCGAGATGTACGAACGCATCGCCGGCGAGAAC
>DAIOTI010000269.1:0-2804 GCA_036752105.1 Ilumatobacteraceae bacterium
ATGGTGGTGCAGTGCTCGTCGCGCCACCAGGCGCCGGCAAGACGACCACCGTTCCCCTTCGCCTCCTCGATGAACCATGGCTCGGCGGAAACAAAATCGTCATGCTCGAGCCTCGTCGTTTGGCCGCACGCGCTGCTGCGCGACGAATGGCTGAGATCATCGGAGACGACGTCGGAGGATTGATCGGCTACCAAACGCGCGACGAAAGGCGCATCAGTTCCCGAACACGCATCGAAGTGGTCACAGAGGGCGTGTTGACACGTCGATTGCAATCGGACCCGTCACTTGACGGAGTTGGTCTCGTCATTTTCGACGAGGTGCATGAGCGCAACGTACCCACCGATGTCGGACTCGCCCTGCTGCTCGATGCCCGACAGACTCTTCGACCAGACCTGCGCGTGCTCGCGATGTCAGCGACCGCCCAGGCCGACACGTTTGCGCGACTGCTCGGCGACACAGACGGACCGGCGCCGATCATCGCATCGGATGGCCGCATGCACCCCGTCGATATTCGCTACGTGGCTCGCCGACGAGATGACTCGCTCGAAGCGGCTGTCGCCACCACGGTCCAGACCTCACTTCGAACAGACGACGGCGACATGTTGGTGTTTCTCCCAGGTATCGGCGAGATCAATCGTGTGCGTGACCACCTTCTAGCCACGCTGCCCGTCGATGTCACCGTGCAACGGCTTGCCGGAGCATTGCCGTTCGACGAACAAGATGCTGCTCTTCGCCCAGATGCTCGAGGCCGGCGACGAATTGTGTTGAGTACCGACATTGCCGAGACCTCTCTGACAGTCGACGGCGTGAACGTGGTCATCGACGCTGGTCTCGCGAGAGTGCCGCGACTAGATCAACGCACCGGGCTCACTCGCCTCACTACCGTCACCACTTCTCGCGCTTCGGCTGAACAACGCAGTGGCCGCGCCGGCCGATTA
Source organism: Ilumatobacteraceae bacterium (assembly GCA_036752105.1). GTDB lineage: Bacteria > Actinomycetota > Acidimicrobiia > Acidimicrobiales > Ilumatobacteraceae > UBA2093. Next base: position 939 of record DAIOTI010000269.1, read on the forward strand.
CGGCCTGGGGTCGCATATCGATTGTGGAGTCGCATCGAGGACTCCACACGACCAGCGCACCTTCCACCCGAGATCTCACAAGTTGATCTGTGTTCGGTGGTACTTGAGGTTGCAGCCTGGGGCTCGGACTTCGGCGCACTGCCATTTCCCGACGTACCACCACAACGGTCGATTCAGCTTGCACGCGACACTCTTCGCATGCTCCACGCCATCGACCACGATGACCGCATCACTCCACACGGACGAGCATTGCTCACGCTTCCACTGCATCCACGGCTCGCTTCGATGGTGATACATGCTCACGAGAACCTCGGCGATGACGCAGCGTGGTTGGCGTGCATACTTGCCGCGCTCGTCGAAGAACGCGACATCTTCCGTGGTCGACCCGATTCACTTCCCGCCGACATCGCGCTCCGTGCATCCATCGTGAGCGGGTCCTTCTCTGACGAACGTGCCGATCGCGGTGCGGTACGTCGAGTCGCAGATGCAGCCAGAGACATTGCGCGGCGGAGAAACATCGACGATTCGCGATCGCTTCGGGAGTCGGTGATTGCGCACCTCTCCGGATCACTTCTGCTAGTGGCATACCCCGATCGACTGGCGAAGAATCGAGGCACGAAAGGTCAATTCGTGATGCGTGCGGGTAGCGGTGCATGGGTCCAAGAGCGCGATGAGTTGGCCACGGAAGCGTTCATCGTCGCCGCCGATGTCGACGGTGACCGGAAGACAACTCGCATTCGCCGCGGAGCTGGTGTCGACGCCGACCAGGTCGCTCTCGTTCTTGGCGATGATGTCGCTGAAGAAGTGGTCCTGGAGTGGGACAAGGAGCGAAACGATCTCGTGCGCACGGTCACGCGCAAATGCGGGTCGTTGCGCCTTGATGAACGCACAGGTCCCGCGCTGGCTGACCGAGACACCGAGACAGCACTGGTCGACAGGGTGCGTTCGACATCGCTCCGAATTCTGACGTGGGATGATCGTGCGCGTTCGACGCAACGCCGCATGATGTTCGCTCGTAGACACCTCGGCGACTCATGGCCCAATGTGAGCGACAAGGCACTCGTGAACACTTTGGATGAATGGTTCGCTCCGTACGTCGCAGGCTGCACGTGCCGCACCGACCTGGAGGCACTCGACGTCGACATGCTGCTGCGCTCGCACTTGTCGTGGGACACGACAGTCGAACTTGATTCGCTGGTACCAGCAACGCTCACCTTGCCGAACAACAAGGAAGTCTCCATTGACTACTCAGACTTCGACCGCCCTTTGGTGTCCGTTCGAGTGCAGCGCGTGTTCGGAATGAGTTCTCATCCGACGCTTCTTCGTGGAGAAGTGCCGATCGTCATGGAACTTTTGTCGCCTGCCGACAGACCGATACAGGTGACATCTGACCTTCCCGGATTTTGGAGTGGGTCATGGACCGATGTACGACGCGAGATGGCAGGTCGCTACCCGAAACATGACTGGCCAGTCGACCCAACGAACTGACAATTGAAACTGACGGCGAGATGAGTGCTTGATCTCCTTCTGCAATTAGCGTGGGGGCATGGCAGATTTCGTCTTCACAGAACTTCTTCCGCTCGGGCCAGATGACACTCCGTACAGGTTGCTGTCGACGGAGGGCGTGAGCACTGTCGACACTGCCCTCGGCGCGTTCCTGAAGGTCGAGCCCGAAGCGCTGACGTTGCTCACGCAGGTTGCGATGCGCGAGATTGCCCACTTCTTACGCCCCGGACACTTGCAGCAGCTGGCGAACATCTTGAAGGACCCAGAGGCCAGCCCCAATGATCGATTCGTCGCCCTCGATCTTTTGAAGAATGCGTCGATCGCTGCCGGAGGCGTCCTACCGATGTGCCAAGACACCGG